>JAUWOV010000094.1 GCA_030611945.1 bacterium
AAAAACCAGGCATAAAACGTTCTTTGAGTGAATTATAGTGATTTGAAAGGAAATTCTTGGCAGAAATAAGTAGATTAGGTAAAAACTAATCTCGAATTTTCTTTAGATCCCTGTGTTTGCCGGTCTAAATAGGAATTTGGGCAGATAACAGATATTTGAATATATTGCTCTCCATGTGATACAATTTTTCTTATGATAGATGTAAAAGTTGTGGCAGTTAATAAGCGCGCAAGGCATGAGTATCATATATTAGAAACTTTTGAGGCAGGGATCGCTCTTAGTGGCAGCGAAGTAAAATCAATGCGTACAGGAGGCGTAAATATAAAGGAAGCGTTTGCAAAGATTGAAAATGCAGAGGTTTTCATACACAGCATGCATATAAATCCCTATGAACAGGCAAGCAGCTTTAATCATGATCCTCTTAGAATTCGCAAACTTTTACTTCATAAACGGGAAATAAAGCGCCTTATTGGACAGACTTCTCAGAAGGGACTTACTTTAGTGCCTCTGCAGATTTATTTTAAGAAAGGCAAGGCAAAGATAGAAATTGCTCTTGCAAAAGGCAAGAAACTGTATGATAAACGCGATGCGATAAAGAAGAAGGTTATAAACAGGGAAACAGAAAAGGCTTTAAAACAACATCAGAAAAGAATATAATAACAATAGATCATTGAAAAGCAGGGGGTGATACGGCTTCGACAGGAGTAGAAGGTGCGGAAGTTGCATGTCGAGGGTGCTAGGTGGCCTCGAAAAAAACCTGGCAATACAACTTAATTGCCGACGAACAGTTGGCTTTAGCTGCTTAAATAGCAGTTACGTCTATCTTGTTCTTGCCTGTAGAGTGAGAATAGGCGCCGATTAACAGGCTGGACGGATTGTTTTGTTTGAGGCGATCTGTTGAGATTTTATCAAACTAGTTTCTGTAACATCCTGTTCGCTGGAGGTTATAAGAGACGAGAGTTAAAGAGCGGAATAAACATGTAGGCGCTACTGTAACTTTGCTTTTGGACGCGGGTTCGACTCCCGCCACCTCCACTAGAAAAGAGCCGCATCATACTAAAGTTGTATGGTGTGCTTTTTTTATATATAATACAGAAAATTAAATTCGAAGCACGAAGCACGAAATACGAAACAATGTTAAATGACAAAAATACAAATGACTAAAACAATGTTTAGAATTTTGAAAATTAGAATTTTGGATTTGTTTAGGATTTCGATATTCGGATTTCGGATTTTTGTGTTCAGTGCATTAATACTGAGTGCAAGTTACAGCGCGTATTGCGCGCCAAACGTACTCAAGAACGTGAGACACCATTCTTATCCTAACAAGACGCGAATCGTTCTTGACTCAAAAGAGGCAATAACATATACAATTGAAAAAACAGGTTCAGGGGAAATTCATATCAGACTTCATAATATAACCCCTGTAAGCAAGTTCAGCCAAATAAGACATTTCCTGTTTTTCCCTATATATCCGCATGTTACGATTAATGACCGCATTGTTAAGAAGGTAAAATTAAAGCCTGCTTATCATTCCATAGATGCTGTTTTCAAGCTTAATGCCAGAGGCGCTTCATATAATATATTTTATCTTAAGAATCCCGCTCGTCTTGTTCTTGACTTCATAAAAGTAAGCGATAGGCGAAAAATTAAGGTAATTGTTATAGACCCTGGTCACGGAGGAAAAGACCCGGGAGCTGTTAGAAGATATAGGAAAGGATTGATATTTTCATATAATATCAGGGAAAAGGATATTAATCTGGATATTTCAAAACGGGTAAAAAAATGTCTCAGGGGCACTGATACAAGGGTAATTTTAACCAGAGAAAAAGACAAGTTCATCTCTTTAAAGTATAGAGTCAAACTTGCTAAAAAGTATAAAGCCGATATTTTTGTGAGTATTCATGCAAACGCAGCATGGGACAAAAGAATGAGAGGCATAGAAACATATTATCCCAGAAGGGCGCGGAATAAGAGTATTTTTCTTAGAAAAGAGAGCATGAAACTTGCAGAGGGTATTCATGAGAGCCTTATCAGACATATGCGCGCCAGGGACAGAGGCATAAAAAATGCAATGTTCTACGTGCTCAGAAATGCATATATGCCGGCTGTTCTTGTTGAAGTAGGGTTTATTTCCAATTATTACGAGGCTAAATTACTAAGAAGATCTTCATATAGGAAGAAAGTGGCGCAGGTGATTGCGCAGGGTATTCTGGAATATAAGAACGAAGTTGAAAAACAGAAGGGAGAGTGAAATAGAATGTATACAGTGAGCGTGACTGATTCCTTTGCTGCAGCGCATAGTCTTAAGTTTTCACAAAGTAAATGCGAGAATCTTCATGGACATAACTGGAAAGTTGAGGTGTTTATATGCGGAACACGCCTTGATAAAAGCGGCATGCTGATGGACTTTGACAAACTAAAAGTAATATTAAGTGGAATTATAAACAAACTGGATCATAAAAATCTTGATGATTTGCAGTTTTTAAAATGGCATAGCCCCTCCTCAGAAGTAATTGCAGAGTATATTTTTTCAGAACTAGTTCCCAATATTCCCAAGGAGCTTTTAATGAGAGAGGTAAGAGTATGGGAAAGCGCAGATAGCTGTGCTAGTTATAGTAGTGATAAGGATAAAGGATAAAGTGATAAGGATAAAGGTAAAAACAATAACAGAGGCGGTGGCTAAGCTTTGCATTAAAGCCAATTATGAACTTCCTAAAGATGTTATAGGAAAAATAAAAGAGGCAAAGGACAAAGAGAAGTCCGAACTAGGCAAGTATTGTTTTGGCCAGATAATGCGTAATCTGCGTATAGCCAAATTAAAGAAGATTCCTATTTGTCAGGACACAGGTATGGTGATTATTTTTGTTGAAATAGGACAGAATGTTCATATAACCGGAGGCAGACTTACTGATGCAATAAATAAGGGGGTAAAGATCGGTTATAAAAAGGGATATCTGCGTAGTTCTATTGTAGATGATCCGATATTTGCGCGTAAGAATACAGGAGATAATACGCCTGCCGTTATACATACAAGTATCGTCTCTGGAAGTAAAATCAAGATCACTGTTGTTCCAAAGGGATTTGGAAGTGAGAACATGAGCAGGCTGAGAGTACTTAAACCGACTGATGGAGCGGAAGGAGTGGAAAAACTTGTTGTAGATACAGTAAAACAGGCAGGCGCTAATCCATGTCCGCCGATCATAGTTGGGGTTGGCATTGGGGGAACAATTGAAAAGGCAGCAATGCTTTCAAAGCAGGCTCTCATAAGATCCCTTAATACACATAATCCCGATGCAAAAATAGCTGAATTAGAGAAGCGTATACTTATAAAAATAAATAAGCTTGGCATTGGACCTCAAGGATTCGGAGGCAGTATAACAGCTTTAAGTATAAATATAGAAACGTATCCCACTCATATTGCAGGATTGCCTGTTGCAGTGAATATTGGCTGTTATGTGTCAAGACATGCAAGCGTGATACTATGAAAAAAGAAAGAAAACTGGACACGCCTTTAACAGAAAAGGTTAGACGCAGTCTGCGGGCGGGCGATAGGGTTCTTATAAGCGGGACTATCTATACAGCGAGGGACATGGCTCATAAAAGGTTGGTAGAGACAATCAATGAAAAGGGTAAATTACCTTTTGATCTGCGTGATCAGATAATTTACTACACAGGGCCTACCCCTGCCAGAGAAGGGGAAATCATAGGTTCCTGCGGACCGACTACGAGTGTCAGGATGGATAAATACACGCCAATATTACTTGAGGCAGGGTTAGGCGGAGTAATTGGTAAAGGGCAGAGAGGCTCAGATGTTATAAGCGCGCTTCGCAAGTCTAAATCCGTATACTTTGCTGCAATAGGCGGCGCAGGAGCGCTTCTGTCAACAAAAGTAAAAAACGCAAAACTTGTTGCGTACGAAGACTTAGGCTGTGAAGCGATTCGTCAATTGAAAGTTCTTGACTTCCCTGTAATTGTAGCAGTTGATACATACAGCAGAAGTATTTACAAAAGATAATATGGACGGAATTTTAAATATAGATAAACCAAAAGACTGGACATCGCACGATGTTGTAGCGAAAATAAGAAGCCATTTCAAAATAAAGAAAGTCGGGCATGCAGGGACTTTGGATCCTAATGCAACAGGAGTTTTGCTTATATGCATTGGAAAAGCTACAAAAAGAACAGGTTTCCTGACCGGACAGAAAAAAACATATGAAGGAACGCTTTTACTTGGAATTACAACCGATACTCAGGATATTAAAGGGAAAGTAATAAAAAAAATTAAAGTGGAGAAGGTTGATACTGAATTATTATCCGGTATTTTAGAAGATTTAACCGGAGACGTATCTCAAATACCGCCTATGTATTCAGCTGTTCATTATAAAGGAGAAAGGTTGTATAAACTTGCCAGAAAGGGAATAAAAGTAAATCCTGAACCGCGCAAGGTACATATTTACAGCATAGAATTATTAAGCATCAATATCCCTGAAATCTCCATTCGCGTTGTATGCTCTAAAGGCACATATATCCGTACTCTTGCTGATACAATTGGGGAAAAGCTTGGCTATGGAGCGTGCCTTAAGGAGTTGAGAAGAATTCAGGTCGGGGATTTTCATATTAAGGATTCTTTGGCGCTGAAGGATGTGCTGGAGACTAAAAAATGGATATTATAAAGAAACTTGTTCCATTAAAACATAGATATCCGCATGCAGTGCTGGCAATGGGTAATTTTGACGGTGTGCATGTTGGACATAAGAGGATTATTGACAGAGTAATAGGGGAAGCTAAAAGAATTAATGGGACAAGTATTATTCTAACATTCACACCGCATCCTATTAAAGTATTAAAGCCAGAAGTAACGGATTTACTGATTACATCCGAAGAGCACAAGATAAAACTTATTGAGAGAACAGGGATAGATGTTTGTATATCTATAGATTTTACATCAATTGCAGATATGAGAGCTGAAGAGTTTGTATTAGAAGTTTTGTGTAATTATCTTCATGTTCAGAAAATATTTATAGGTTTTAATTATAAATTCGGGGTCGGGCAGCATGGAGATGCCAAACTGCTAAGGCAAATGGGTGAAAAAAACAATTTTAGTGTCGGTATTATAAAGCCCGTGAAAATTTCAGGTGAAATTGTTAGCAGCACCAAAATTCGGAAATGTATCAGGGAGGGAAATTTAGACAAGGCATCCGGATTGCTTGGACGCAGATATTCGGTAATGGGAAACGTCTCCAGAGGCTGTGGAATTTCCAGGGACATAGATTTCCCTACTGCTAATATATATTGTGATATAGAAGTAACGCCGCCGGAAGGAGTATACGCAGCATACGCCATAATACACATAAATAATAAACGTCCAGTTTATAAAGCTGTGCTGGATGCAAGAAAACAGAATAGCAAGTTTTTTCTGGAAGTATATATTTTTAATCTTAAAACAGACCTTTATGGAAAAACTATAGAGGTTTTTTTTATTAAAAAATTGCGAGATAGACACAAATTTCAGCGCAGAGAGGATGCGAGGAAGCAGATAATTTGCGATGCGACTCAAGCAAGAAAGATTTTAGAAAAATATGATTTTTAGGGAACGGTCAACACATCATTACCCCCCTGGGCAGAAAAAGACTGATCTAATCTAATCGCAGTATCAAGGTCAATAGGAGGAATCATAAGCAAGCGCTTGTCCAGATTCGGCACCTTATCTTTAGCTAATTGCC
>JAUWOV010000042.1 GCA_030611945.1 bacterium
GATGATACTCGCAGACGATGTAAGCGGCAGGGAAAATGCGCTTGCAAAGCTTCTTCCAATGCAGAGAGATGATTTTTTAGGTATATTTAAGGCAATGAATGGTCTGCCGGTTACAATAAGATTGCTTGATCCGCCTCTCCATGAATTTCTGCCTCACGAAGAAGCAAATCAAAAGGAGATGGCTGAAGAGATGGGCGTTTCTGTGGAGAAGGTAAAGAGCAAGATTGCTTCCCTTCACGAATTCAATCCAATGCTTGGTCATAGAGGATGCCGTCTTGGTGTAACATATCCGGAGATAACCAGAATGCAGGCAAGGGCTATATTTGAAGCGGCATGTATTCTTACAAAAGATGGATACAAAGTTATTCCTGAAGTGATGATCCCTCTTATAGGAACAACGGGTGAGTTCAATAATCAGAAGGATATTGTGGATGCAGTTGCAAAAGAGGTTATGGCTGAATATGGAGTAGACGCAAAATATTTAGTAGGGACAATGATAGAGATTCCAAGAGCATGTATTGTTGCAGACAAAATTGCTCAGAAAGCGGAATTTTTCTCCTTTGGGACGAATGACCTGACACAGATGGCATTCGGCTACAGTCGTGATGATGCAGGTGCATTTCTTGGTGAGTATGTGGAAAAGGGAATTCTCAAAGATGATCCGTTTCAGGTACTGGATCAGGAGGGAGTCGGACAGCTTGTCAAAATGGGTATTGAAAGAGGAAGGAACTCAAGCCCTGACTTGAAGATCGGCATATGTGGTGAACATGGCGGAGAACCAAAATCCGTGAAATTCTGTCATCGCGTAGGTATGAATTATGTTAGCTGTTCTCCATACAGAGTGCCCATAGCGCGTCTTGCCGCAGCGCATGTGGTGCTGGAAGAGGAGAAAGGATAAAATTTTATTTGACAAATATAGTATTTTGTAGTAATTTAGTAAATAAGGAGGTGGCAATATGCCGTCAGGAGTATCAAAAATAACAAGACATTTTCAGGTGACAATTCCAAGTTATATTCGTAAAACAGTGGGGTTGCATGAAGGGGATCTTATTGACTTTGAAGCATTAAATTCAGGAGAAATTATGCTCAAACCTGTTCACATGGTAAAAAAGAGTCAGGCATATTATTGGACAAACAAGTGGCAGAAGGGAATTAAAGAGTCGGAAGAAGCCCTTAAGCGCGGGGAGTTTGAAGTTTTTAATAACATAGATGATGCAGCAAGGAGTTTTGCGCGTGACAAAAAAAATAGTAATTCCTAAAGCTGCCAGAAAAAAACTAAAAAAACTTCCTTCTCGCATACAAGATAAATTTTGGTTCTCGTTAAAAAAAGTAATAGAAAATCCGTCATATCCTTCACTAAGACACGGGAAGATTGAGGGGACAGAGCATTGGGAATTCTCGCTTACAATGAACTATAGGGTAACTTATAAATTGGAAGTTGATAAGTTAATAATTTTGAATGTCGGGAAACACGAAGATGTGTTTTGAATATAAATGATAAGCAAACGATACGTTATTGCAAAGGATAAAGTCCTAAATCAATCTCATTTGTCATTCTCCGACTTGATCGGGAAATCTAGTGCTTTTTTGGATTTTCTTGTCGGGCAGGAAGATGAAGATGAAAATGTCAATGTGCTTGAAATGCAAGTAAAGAGGATGCAGCAATGAAATATTTTTATCATTCTATTGTTATTATAATGCTTTTAGTGTTAGTTGCAACAGGATGTGCAACGAGAAAGGCATTCGTTTCTACTACAAGACCAGCGGAAATAAATTTGAAAGGAATCGAAAGAATTGCGGTAGGTAAAATTGATGGAAATATTGGTCAAAAAGTAGCAGACTTACTTGTAGTTACATTATTTGAATCAGAGCGTTTCGAGGTAGTAGATAGAGAAAACATCGATAAGATAATAAGAGAATATCAATTAAATATTGGTGGCGTTATTGATAAGAGCACGGCAGTTCAGATGGGTAAAGTTTTAGGTGCTTCAGTATTAATTTTAGGAAATTCATTAATGGACTATAAACCCAATACTTGGACTAAGGAAGAACACGATTACAAGGGTTATGCTCATACTGTATATTACCTAAAACAAATAGCCAAAATTGATACAGCCTTCCGTATTGTCGACTTAACTACTGGTAAAATTTTAGTTGCAAGGATGATAACCAAGGAAGCGACTAACTCTGACTTTTCTCGTAATGGGTATCCACAAGGGATTGACAAGGATATTCTCATTAAAACAGCATTGGACAAAACTGTTAGTAGCTTTATGAGAGTGATTGCACCATATAGTTACCGTATTGAGATAGAATTCGCCCGTTCAAAATCATCCGAGGGAAAAAGCGGAATAAATTTTGCTAAGGCAGGATTATGGAAAGAAGCACTAAAACAGTTTGAATTATCCAAAAAGAAAACACCAAATGATTCTAGGGCATGGTATAATTTAGGGCTTGCCTATGAGCATAACAACATATTTGATAAGGCAATTGAAGCATTCAAAAAATCAAATAAGTTAAAACCGTCCTACAAAAATATGATAGAGATAAATAATATTAAACGTATAAAATTAGATAGAGAAAAACTAAAAGAACAGGGAGTTAAGTAGTAAAATCTAATCGAAAAATGCAGAAGAAGAAAAGAAAGGTTAATAAAACATGGAAAACAATAATATAAAAATATTTTCAGGAACAGCAAACGCTGATTTATCTGTGGAGATATCTAAGTATTTGGATGTTCCATTGTGCAAAGGAGAAACAAAATACTTCAGTGATGGGGAATTTAATATAAAGATTAATGAGAATGTTCGAGGGCAGGATGTATTTGTTATTCAATCTACATGTCCTCCTGTTAATGAGAATTTAACGGAGCTGCTTATTACAGTTGATGCTTTCAGGAGAGCATCTGCCAAGCGAATTACTGCGGTAATTCCGTATTACGGCTATGGCAGGCAGGATAGAAAAGTTCAACCGCGCGCTCCGATAACGGCTAAACTTGTTGCTAATTTAATTACAAAGGCAGGCGTTGATAGAGTTTTGGTAATAGATCTGCATGCCGGGCAAATACAGGGGTTTTTTGATATTCCTGTGGATAATTTATTTGCTGCGCCGGCTATTTTAGTTAAATATTTTTTGACAAAGAAAATTGAGGATGTTACTATCGTTTCTCCTGATTCAGGAGGTGTTGAAAGGGCAAGGGCAATAGCTAAGAGAATGAATGCGACTCTGGCTATTATTGATAAAAGAAGACCTGAGGTAAATGTGGCTGAAGTGATGAACGTGGTTGGAGATGTGAAGGGAAGGAATGCGGTAATTATGGACGATATGATTGATACAGGCGGCAGTATAATCAAAGCGGCGGAAGCGCTTCATGACAAAGGGGTTAAAAAAATATTTGCGGCATGCACACATCCTGTATTTTCCGCAGACGCTGTTGAACGTCTTGATAGGTCTGTTATTGACGAAGTAGTTGTTACAAACACTATCCCGATGAGAGGAAAGAAAAAATCGCAAAAAATCAAGGTTCTTTCAATAGCTGAACTCCTTTCAAAAGCAATATATAGTATTCATAATAATACTTCCGTAAGTTCGTTATTTGTTTAATTAGGAGACAATAATGCAAAAAATTCAATTACAATCCAATGTTAGAAAAGAAATAAGTAAAAAGGCTACAAAGGAGCTGAGGAAACAGGGATGCATACCGGCTGTTTTATATGGTCATGGTATAAAGACTTTGAATCTTACAGTTGAACAAAAAGAATTTGAACAAATGATAAAGAAAATGCATGGAGAAAATGTGCTTATATCTTTATCAATAGGTGGTAATGGTTCATCAAAACAGGAAACTGTGATGGTTAAGAATGTTCAGTATCATCCTGTAAGTGATGGATTGCTTCATATAGATTTCTATAAAATACTGCTTCATGAGAAAATTACTACAAGGATTAATATAGTTCTTACAGGTCAGGCTCCTGGAGTTAAAGAAGGTGGTGTATTGGATCATTCCATGAGAGATGTGGAAGTTAGCTGCTTGCCTGATAAAATTCCAGGCCACTTTGAAGTAGATATTGCTCAATTAGAAATAGGTTCATCTATTCATATAAGTGATCTGAAGATTCCAGAAGGGGTGGAAATTTTAGCAGATGCTGAACAAGCCATTGTTTCAATTGTTCCTCCAACTATTATAAAGGAGGATGAAGTTTCTGTGGAAGAAGAGCCGGAAGTTATTGAGGGAGAGAAGGAAGAGGTTGAAGCTGAGACATCAGAAGGAGAGCAGAAAGAGAAAGAAGAGAAAAAACCAGATGAACAAAAGTAGATGAAGATAATTGTGGGATTAGGTAATCCGGGTATCAAGTTCAGGAAAAACAGACACAATGCAGGATTTATGGCTCTTGATAAAGTGGCAGAAGAGACGAGGATTAATATGAAAACAAAAAAGTTTGATTCTGTAATTGGGCGCGATCTCATAGAAAAGAAAGAGATAATTCTTGCAAAGCCTCAGACTTTTGTCAATTTAAGTGGGCAGGCAGTTTCAAAACTTGTTAATTTCCATAAAATAGATCCGGAAGATTTGATTGTTATTCATGATGACGCTGATATAGAATTCGGCAGGATCAGAGTTAAGAAGAATGGAAAATCCGGCGGACATAATGGTATAGAATCTATTATAGATGCGCTTGGTAATGAGAATTTTTCCAGAATACGTATTGGTATAGGCAGAAGCATTCATTGTGAGGATTTGAAAAAATATGTGCTGGGAAATTTTAATAAGCTTGAAATGAGTAAATTTGACGAGATTTTATCAAGGGTTTTAGACGCTGTAGTAACGATTATAGAGGATGGTGTTGATAAAGCGATGAACACATTTAACGCATTGGCAACTATATAGAAAGGAGTTTGTTATGTTGTTTTCATTGGTATGTGGTTTTTTAGCGTTGGGTTTTGCTCTGGTTCTTGCAATTGAAGTTCTAAAGAAAGAAGAAGGCACGCAGAAGATGAAGGATATATCTCGTCTTATACAAGAGGGAGCTATGGCTTTCTTAAAACGGGAGTATAGTTATATTGCTATTTTTGTAGTTTTAATAGCAGGGCTGATGGGCATTAGTCTTGGATGGAAAACGTCCATTGCATTTATAATTGGCTCTTTTATGTCTGCTTCTGCCGGATATATTGGAATGAGTATAGCAACAAGGGCGAATTCCAGAACAGCAAATGCGGCTTCTAAAGGCGGGGTAAAAGATGCGCTTAATGTGGCAATTTCCGGCGGCTCGGTAATGGGAATGAGTGTTGTTGGGCTGGCTTTATTAGGTCTTATTTTTGTGTATTTTATATTTAAAGGGGATCCCGTAATAATAAATGGGTATGCTATGGGAGCAAGTCTTGTAGCTCTTTTTGCAAGATCCGGCGGGGGAATATTTACAAAAGGTGCGGATATGGGGGCCGATCTTGTTGGAAAGGTGGAAGCAGGTATTCCTGAAGACGACCCAAGAAATCCCGCTGTGATCGCTGACAATGTTGGAGATAACGTAGGAGACGTTGCAGGATTGGGCGCAGATCTTTTAGAGTCGTATGTTGAATCTATTATTGCAAGCATAGCTATTGCTTCAACGTTTGTTGTTGTAATGGGACAAAGCGTAGCTGACAAGTTAAAATTTATGCCGATTTATATAGCAGGCGCAGGGATTATAGCTTCTATTATTGGGGTATGTTATGTAAAGGCATTTGGCAAAAAAAATCCTCAGGGAGCTTTGATGGGCGGTACTTATGTAAGCGCTGTTTTATCAATTATAGGCACATATTTTATTGTAAACAGATTCGGCGTGGCGTTTGAGAGCTATTCTAAATTAGGCCCTTTTTACGCTACGCTTGCCGGAATTATATCAGGTATGGCAATTGGTTTTACAAGCGAGTTTTTTACATCCACAAAATATAAACCCGTTAAAAAACTCGCTGAGAGCTCCAAGAGCGGTCCTGCGATAACCATTACCGGCGGGTTGGCGGTTGGCATGCAAAGCACTTGTGTGCCTGTATTGGTGCTTGCAGCTGCCATTATGATTGCCTATCATTTTGCAGGAGGATATGGAGTTGCTATGGCTGCTGTAGGTATGCTTGCTACAACCGGCATGATCGTCTCGGTGGATTCATACGGACCTATTGCTGACAATGCTGGAGGTATAGCAGAGATGGCAAAACTTGATCCTGGTGTAAGAAAAATAACGGACAACCTGGACGCTGTTGGCAATACAACAGCAGCAATTGGTAAAGGATTTGCAATAGGTTCAGCTGCATTTGCGACTATAGGATTGGTATCTGCCTATATTATGGTGGTTGGCATAAAAGGAGCAGATATTACGGATCCTAAAGTTATGTCAGGCTTATTGATTGGAGGTATGTTACCGTTCCTGTTTTCTTCAATGCTTTTTAAGGCTGTTAGTAAAGCTGCGTATGAATTGATAGCTGAAGTGAGAAGGCAATTCAGGGAAATTAAAGGATTGATGGAAGGAGAGGCAATGCCTGATTCAGCAACATGCGTTGATATTTCAACAAAAGGGGCTATTCAAGGCATGCTGCTTCCCGGCGCTATGGCTATTATGGCACCTGTTGCAATTGGATTGTTATTGGGACCCAAAGCTCTTGCAGGGCTTCTTGTTGGAGCGTTGATATCCGGTCTTATGCTTGGAATCCAGATGGCAAACAGCGGTGGAGCCATGGATAATGCCAAAAAATATATTGAGGAAGGCAATTTTGGAGGAAAAGGCAGCGAGGCTCATAAAGCAGCTGTTATCGGAGACACAGTAGGCGATCCGCTGAAGGACACAGTTGGTCCCTCTATTAACATTTTGATCAAGCTCATGAGTGTTATTTCTCTTGTTTTAGCGCCATTATTTAAGAAATTTTAAATTTCAAATTAATAATTACTGCTGCAGGCAGTTTGAGGAGGTGATTTAGTGGATAGAAAAAATAAGTACGAGGGTTTGTTTATTGTAAACGCCGATTTAGCGGAAGAGGATAGGGATAAGGTTATAAAAGATATTGAAAAAGCTATTACATCTGCAAAAGGCAAGGTTATAGATGTTGAGCGTATTGGAAAGAAAAAACTTGCTTATAAGATTAAAAAACGCAGCGAGGGAGTTTATGTAAATATAAAATTTGAAGCTCCTTCCGGAGGCGTTGCTGCGCTTAATAAAAAATTAAAATTGAAAGAGGATATATTCAGGATTTTTATTTTGAAAAAGTAAAATAAGCAAAAGAGGAGAATAAACATGGCAAATTTGAATAAGGTTTTTTTGATAGGCAATTTGACAAGGGATCCGGAACTCAAATATGTACCAAGCGGTGCTGCAGTAACGGATATTAGCATAGCGGTTAACCGTTCTTTTACAAAAAAAGATGGTGAAAAAGGAGAAGAGACTCTTTTTGTAAAGGTTGTTATATGGGGTAAACAGGCAGAGTCGTCTGCGAAGTATCTTAGTAAAGGAAGACCTGTATTTATAGAAGGGCGCTTGCGAACCAATTCATGGGAAGACAAAGATGGACAAAAAAGGAACGCTATGGAAGTAGTTGCGGAGAGAGTCCAGTTTCTTGGTACGCCGCAAGGGAGCAGCAATACTGCGCCTATGCCAAGTGAAGAAAAAAGCTCGCCAGTTCCTGAAATACAGATTGATGAGAAAGAAGAGAAAAAACCGGACAAATCCGAAGAGGACGAAGTCCCATTCTGATATAATAAAAAGGAGATTATCTTTATGTTTCAAAGAGGGAAAAAAGTCAAAGGCAAGAAAAAAAAGATCATAAGGCATAAATATTGTAGGCTTTGTGTTGAAAAGATGGATGAAATTGATTATAGGGATATAAAGACACTATCCGGATTTATTACCGAGAGAGGGAAAATTCTTTCAACCAAAGTTTCAGGGAATTGCGCACGTCATCAAAAGAAACTTACCGTTGCAATAAAACGAGCAAGAATGTGCTCGTTACTGCCTTTTTCTGCACAATAAATTGAGAAAAATAACCCTGCTTTCATTAGTATCGCTGTGTTTTTTTATCTCAGGAAGATTTTTTGTTTTTGGACAATTGTTCTTTCAAGTCTTGGTTCCTTTACCCATTGTTATCTGTGTGTATCTACTTGGTGTCCGTAAAGGGTTTCTGTGCTTTTTTATTATGGCATCAGGTGTCTACTTGATTTTTCAGAACCACTTTTCTACTGTTTTATCTATACAATTGGGACTTTTGGGCTTAGTTACAGGTGTAATATTAGAAAACAAATTTTCCTTTATAAAGACCAGTGTTTTATTAACAGTTATTTTAGGCATTACGAGTCTTTTGGCTATTTTTATAATTTCATTGCATGATGAAAATTTTCTTAATAAAATTTTCATGAATTTACAGATTCATATAGATAAAAGTCTGAAAATTTATGAAGAGACTGGCATCAGCAGAGAAAAGATCGAATTAATTAAAGAGTCATTTAGTACAGCATTAAATATAATTAAAACTAGTTTTCCAGCCATTATTTTTATTATTAATTTTTTAATAGTCAGCATCAATCTTTTCTTCTCAAAAAAGATACTTGGTTTAGAAGCTCTTAAATTATCTCCTTTTAAAACATGGAAGCTTAGGGATGAGTTTATATGGATATTTATTAGCTGTGCCATAATGACATTTCTATTCAAATACGCCAAATTTCAATCAGGCTATACAATAGGACTGAATTTGCTGATTATTATTTCAACAGTTTATCTGGTTGGTGGATTAGCAATTACGAGTTTCTTTTTTGACAAATGGAAGGTGTTTCCTTTTGTTAAGGTGTTGATTTATACACTTGCTTTTATGCAGCCGATTTTTCTTATACTCATTATTATATTGGGGCTAATTGATTTCTGGTTTGATTTTAGAAAATGAAACTTTTCGATACTCATGCGCATTTAACTGATTCTGCTTTTAAAGAGGGAATTGATTCGGTCATATCTGAGGCAAATAAGAATGATGTTGAATATATGGTCAATGTTTGCTGCGATATTTCCAGTATTGAAGTCGGATTGAAGACGGTTTATGGGAAGAAAAATATATTGACTGCAATTGGTTTGCATCCGAATTATGCTGATGAAATCAAACAAGATAACATAAAGTATTTGAAAAAATGTTTGGAAGAGTACCCGAATATTGTAGCGATAGGGGAAACAGGTTTGGATTATTACAGAGACACTTCAGGCAAAGAACTGCAGAAGGTGCTTTTCCGTAAGCATATTGAGTTGGCTTTAGAATTTAAATTGCCGATAATTATCCATAATAGAGAAGCTCATAAAGATATCTTGGGTATTATCAAAGATTACTCTATAAGCAGGGGAGTGATACATTGTTTTTCAGGAACCTTAAAATTTGCGCAAACTTGCCTGAATCGCGGCTTTTATATTTCATTTGCGGGGAATCTCACTTATCCAAATGCGCCTGATTTGAGGCAGGCTGCAAAGGAGGTGCCAAATGATAGAATTCTCATAGAAACCGATTCTCCCTATCTTGCTCCACAAGCTGTAAGAGGTAAACGAAATCAGCCAAGCTTTTTAAAGTATACAGCTTTGGAACTTGCAAGAGTTAAAGAACTTGACGCAGAAGAAGTAGCCTGCCATACTACAGAGAACGCTAAAAAACTGTTTGGGTTAACAAATATCGGAGAATAAAATGACAGATGAGCATGAACTGGTTAAAATAAGAAAAGAGAAATTGAAAAAAATAAGAGAGCAGGGAATAGATCCTTATGCTCTGCATTTTAAACGAACTCACTCCTCAAAATCAGTGCATGAATGCGCTAAAAAAGTATCTGTTGGCGAAGTGTTAGAGGATTTGGAGGTTGCTGTAATAGGAAGGATAATCACAGTAAGAGAACATGGTAAAAGCTGCTTTGCTAATATAAGAGATGACTCCGGGGATATACAAATATATGTTAAGTCAAACGCTGTTGGAGAAAAAGCATACGATTTATTTAAACTGATTGATATAGGCGATTTCATAGGAGTCAAAGGAAAGATATTTAAAACGAGAACAGGAGAGAACACTATACTTGTTTCAAAATTATCCGTATTCTCAAAGTCTTTACAAACTTTGCCTGAAAAGTGGTCGGGTCTCAAGGACATAGAATTAAAATACCGCAGAAGATACGTTGATCTAATAGCAAATAAAGATATTAAGCCGTTATTCAAGCTTCGCAGTCATATAATAGGCTCAATGCGAAAGTTTCTAGAAGGAAAGAAATTTCTGGAAGTAGAAACCCCCATGATGCAGCAGATACCCGGTGGAGCTATGGCGAAACCATTCGTAACCCATCATAATACGCTTGATATGGATTTATACCTGAGAATAGCTCCCGAGCTTTATCTAAAAAGGTTAATTGTCGGCGGATTTGAGAAGATATACGAAATAAACAGAAATTTTCGCAATGAAGGCATATCAACGCGGCATAATCCTGAGTTTACCATGCTTGAACTATATCAGGCTTTTGCAGATTATGAAGATCTTATGAGATTAACTGAGGAGATGTTCTATACTCTCGCAGAGGAATGTCTTTGTAAGACGAGTTTGGAGTATCAGGGACATAACATTGAGTTAAAGAAAGAATGGAAGAGACTGAGTTTTGTTGAGGCAATAAAGAAATATGCTAAGATAGATCTGGAATCGGTTTCAGATAAAGAACTTAAGAATAGCGCAAAGCACCTTGTTCCGGAAACAAGGAAAATGAATTCCTTTAGAGAGATTGCAGACGCTTTATTCAAGAGGGTTGTAATTCCAAATCTTATTGAACCAACCTTCATAATTGACTATCCTGAAAGAATGTGTCCTCTTGCAAAGAAGAAAAGAGATAATAAGAATCTTACGGAAAGATTTCAACCTTATATATGCGGCATAGAGTTAGGAAACGCATATTCTGAGCTGAATGATCCAATGGAGCAGAAGGAGCGCTTTTTGGACCAGATAAAAGACAGAAAAATAGGAGATGAAGAAGCGCATCTTATGGATGAAGATTTCATTACTGCCTTGGAATATGGCATGCCTCCAACAGGAGGATTGGGTATAGGCATTGACAGGCTTGTTATGCTTTTCACCAATTCCCCATCAGTTAGAGATGTGATACTATTTCCGCAGTTGAAGCCTCAGAAGTGATCCGTTCGTTATTATAGGTTTATTAAATTATCAATATTCTTGACAATTAGTAGCCAATAACTATAATGCCAGCAATGAATTAAGAAATTAGGAGGAAGCATGAAGCTTGATGGAAAAACAGCAATTGTAACTGGCGCGGCTCAGGGTATTGGAAAGGAAATAGCGCGCAGCCTGGCAAAGGAAGGTGCAAATGTTGTGGTTTCAGATATAGATGTTGAACATGCGGGACAAACAGCAGATCAGATAAAAAGAATGGGAAGAAAAGCTCTGGTTGTAAAAGCTGATGTTTCTGTGCCAGAGGAAGCTGTAAACATTGTAGAAAAAACGATTGACAAATTAGGAAGTCTGGATATACTCGTCAACAATGCCGGAATAACCAGGGACAACTTTATTTTACGCATGAAGAATGAGGATTGGGATAAGGTGTTAGCAATAAATCTTAAGGGTACATTTAACTGCATTAAAGCATCTGCAAAAGTTATGTTAAAGCAAAGAAAAGGCAGAATAGTAAACATGGCGTCTATTATAGGATTGATAGGCAATTCCGGACAGGCGAATTATGCCGCTTCTAAAGCAGGAGTAATTGCCTTAACCAAGTCTTGCGCCAAAGAATTTGGTTCAAGAGGAATAAATGTTAATGCTATAGCGCCGGGTTTTATAAGCACAAGAATGACAGAAGTGCTTAAAGAAGATACAAAGCAAAAAATGCTGGGTAATATTCCGTTAGGTAGATTTGGCTTAGCTACTGATGTTGCAAATCTTGTTTTATTTCTTGTCTCTGATGAAGCAAATTATATCACAGGACAGGTAATTAATGTAGACGGTGGGATGGTAACTTGAAGTTTAAAAAAAAGGAGGAGATGGAGTATGTCAAGTGAAAAAAGAGTGAAAGAAATTATTGTTGAACAGCTTGGTGTAAAGCCAGAAGAGGTTACTAATGAAGCATCATTCGTTGATGACTTAGGCGCTGATTCATTAGACACAGTAGAACTTGTTATGGCGCTTGAAGAGGAATTTGATATTGAAATACCTGATGAAGACGCAGAAAAAATTGTTACAGTTGTAGATGCGACAAACTACATAGACAAGCACGTCCAATAGAAACATTTCGGCCATAGTCATGGAAAAGAATAGAGTTGTTATAACAGGTATAGGAGCAGTAACACCTGTTGGTAATAATACTAATGTTTTTTGGAAAAATATATGCGATGGAAAGAGCGGAGTAGATCGAATCACTTTATTTGATCCAGCGGATTTTGACAGCAAGATATCTGGGCAGATTAAAGATTTTGACTCTTCTCTATATATCGGTCAAAAAGATGTAAGAAGAATGGATCGTTTTGTTCAGCTTGCTGTTGCCTGTAGTAAAATGGCATTAGAGAATAGTGGATTAGATATAGATAAAGAGGATAAGGACAGGATAGGTGTTCTTATAGGCTCCGGAATTGGCGGATTAAAGGTAATTGAAGACCAGCACAATGCGCTCTTGCAGAAAGGGCCTTCAAGGGTATCTCCTTTTCTTATCCCAATGCTGATAATAGATATGGCTAGCGGGCATGTTGCAATTCAATTTGGTCTTAAAGGTCCAAACTTTGCAATCGCTACCGCGTGCGCTTCCGGCTCTCATGCAATAGGAGAAGCTTTCAGGATTATTCAAAGAGGAGAAGCGAACATAATGGTAGCTGGTGGAACAGAGACTGCAATAACTCCTCTTGGTGTTGCTGGCTTCTGTAAGATGAAGGCTCTTTCTACAAGGAATGATGAGCCTGAGAGAGCAAGCAGACCATTTGACAAGGATAGAGATGGTTTTGTAATGGGGGAAGGAGCAGGTATTCTGCTTCTTGAGGATTTAGATCATGCAAAAAAAAGGAACGCACCAATTTATGCAGAATTAGCAGGTTTCGGTATGACTGCTGATGCATATCATATAACATCTCCGTCTCCTGATGGTGAAGGAGCTGCGCAAGCAATGAAATTGGCTTTGGACGATGCAGCGCTAAATCCTGAAGATGTTGATTACATTAATGCGCATGGTACTTCAACCCTTTTCAATGACAGATGTGAGACAATGGCTATTAAAACTGTATTCGGTAAGTATGCAAAAAAAATACCTGTAAGCTCAACGAAATCTATGACAGGTCATCTTTTAGGAGCAAGCGGAGGAGTTGAATTGATAGCAAGTGTCTTAAGCATAAAGCATGGTATTATTCCTCCAACCATAAACTACGAAAATCCTGATCCTGAATGCGACCTTGATTATGTGCCTAATACTGCAAGAGAATGTAAGTTGAGATATGCAATGTCAAATTCATTTGGCTTCGGCGGACATAATTCAGCTTTAGTTGTAAAAGAGTATTAAATAAGGAGACAGACATATGGATTTTAGTTTGACAGAAGAACAGCAGATGATGCTTGAGGAAGTTAAGAAGGTTTGTGAAGAGAAAATAGCTCCCAGAGCAGAAGAGGTTGACGAGAAAGGTGAATTTCCGAAAGAGAACATTGAGCTTTTGGCTAATATGGATTTGCTCGGACTTGTTATACCTGAGGAATACGGCGGTCTTGGTATGGGTTTTTTAACTTGGGCTCTTGTTGCTGAAGAGATCTCAAAGGCGTGTGGAACAACAGGCCTTATCTTTGGAGCTAATTTGCTTTGCGTATATCCATTAATAACTTTTGGCACAGAAGAGCAAAAGAAGAAGTATCTGCCACCTCTTGCAAAGAATAAACTTGCGGCGTTTGCGCTCACTGAGCCGGAAGCAGGGTCTGACGCCGGAAACGTCAAGACAACAGCAAAGCTTGAAGGAGATCATTATATAATAAACGGCAGAAAGATCTTTAATACAAATGGCGGAGAAGCAAGCACATATATTATTGTTGCAGTCACACATTCAAATCAGGGTCCTCGAGGTCTGAGCGCGTTCATAGTTGAGGAAGATACTCCCGGATTTACAATAGGACAAAAGTTTAACAAGATGGGGTTCAGCGCGCTTCCGAATGTGGAACTTGTTTTTGATAATTGCAAAGTACCTAAAGAGAACTTGTTATTAAAAGAGAGACGAGGTTTTAGGGTTGCAATGGAAACATTTGATGCGGGCAGAATTGGGGTTGGCATAGGCGCGATTGGTATTGCTGAGGCAGCGTATGAAGCTGCGCTCAAATATGCAAAGGAAAGAGTGCAATTTGGAAAGCCAATAGCATCTTTTCAGGCAATTCAGCATATTCTGGCTGATATGGCAACGGAGATTGAAGCGGTAAAATTGATACTTTATAAGTCAGCATGGCTTAAGGATAATAGTATGCCTTTTGAAAAATACGCCTCAATGGGAAAACTAAAGGCTTCAGAGGTTGCTATGCACGTATCTACAAAAGCTGTGCAGGTTTTTGGCGGATACGGATATATGAAGGAATATCCTGTGCAGAGGTATATGAGAGAAGCAAAACTGTTTGAAATAATAGAAGGCACATCGGAAATTCAGCGCAGTGTTATTGCAAACTTTATATTAAAGGGGCGCTAAATCATGCAATTCATTGTTTGTATAAAACAAGTTCCTGATACTGAAGAAATTAACAGTGTTAAAATAGATTCCCAGACAAACACAATGATCAGAGAGGGAATAAAGAATATTATAAATCCCTTTGATGAGAACGCAATTGAGGAAGCTATTAAATTAAGGGATAAATACGAAGGCAAGGTTACCGTTATCAGCATGGGGCCTCCGCAGGTAGAAGCTGCGCTTAGATCTGCTCTGGCAATGGGCGCTGATGAAGCGATACTTATTTGCGATAGAGCATTTGCCGGATCGGATACACTTGCTACATCCTACACACTAGCTCAAGCCATAAATAAGATAGGCAGCTTTGACGTTGTATTATTCGGTAAACAGGCTATAGATGGTGATACTGCTCAGGTTGGGCCCGGTGTTGCAGAGCAACTCGGTATAGCGCAAATAACATATGTCAGAAAAATAGAGATCAATGATAATATATTAAGGGCTGAGAGAGCATTGGAGAATTCTTTTGAGGTTGTGGAGGTAAAGCTTCCATGCGCAGTAACAGTTACAAAAGAGATCAATGAACCTCGTTATGCTTCAATGAAGGGCCTTCTTATGGCAAGGAAAAAACAGATTCATGTCTGGAAAGCTGAAGACTTGGATGTTGATAAGGATAAAATAGGGCTGGACGGTTCTCCTACTCAGGTAGTTAAAATATTCACTCCCCAGATAAAGCATGAAGGTGAGATTCTGGATGGTACAGCCTCAGAAGTCGTAGATAAACTTGTTTCAAAATTAACAGAACATAAGTTGTTTCTGGTCGGATAGATCCGACTCCTACATTTATGTGCCTGTAGCTCAGCTGGATAGAGCGTTGGGTTGCGGACCCAAAGGTCGGAGGTTCAAATCCTCTCAGG
>JAUWOV010000108.1 GCA_030611945.1 bacterium
GGAAACGCTCTTATTGAAGACGCTATATTTACAGAGAAAATAAAGAAACATGTTTTCAGTAAACAGGTGAGGGTAAAGGTAGAGGATGGGAGGTCTGAACTTTTTGCAAGAGAGAATGGAGATTGGGTAAAGAAAGTTGAGTTTGCGTATCCTGCCACGGAAGAAGGCAAAGTTGGGCTGTTTGTGCATGGTAAGAGGGTTGCATATTCACGATTTGATAATTTCAAACTGGCATATCAGGTTGGAACACTGCCGCAGGAAGATATTATCAACTATGCTTACAACAATGAGAATCAACTACTTACCGTTGATAACGGACAGGGGCAAGCCCTGTCCCTACAATATGATGATAACGGTAATCTGATTAGGAAAGACGATTCTCAAGGAGCGACGGATTATAGTTGGGATACTGATAATAGGCTGGTAGGCATGGATTATCCCGACGGGACGAGTGATAGTTATGTTTACGATGGAGTTGGGAAGAGAATACAAACTAGTGAAGATGGCAATGTTACCAATTATTTGTATGATGGATTGAACTGCATAATTGAGCAGGACAATTCAGGTTTAACTAAGGCAAGTTATGTGAGAGGGCTTGGTTATGGCGGTGGGATTGGGTCAGTAATTTCAGCAAATGGTAATTACTATTATTATGACGGCATTGGGAATGTGGTTAATACGGCTGACAGTTCAGGCAGTGTTACTCAAAAATTTGTCTATGATGCGTATGGCAATATTCTCAATGGAGCAGTTCCAAGTCCACATGGATTTTCTACGAAAGAATATTCTAATAAATCTGGATTAATTTACTTTGGGGCTAGGTACTACGATCCAATGACTGGAAGATGGATTAGCAAGGATCCTCTAACTTGGGGACCGGATGATCCGAGAATACTTGGGAATCGAGTGAATTTAAGCGATCTTGTTCGGAGCAAAGTATTTTTGCAAAGAGGTATAATTAATTCGGAATTCTTGGAGTCTTCAAACATAAATAGTTTACACAAATATATAATTTTACAATCAGGAAGTATGTCTCCCCAATTACTTCACAGGTATATGTATTGCTTCAATAATCCTGTTAATTATATTGACCCTCGGGGATTTTGCATACGTAAGATTGTTAAAAAAATTCTTGAAGCTGTAGCAGCAGCTATTAAAGGTGGTTTTTATTTCGATCCCGATGATCCTATGAACGAAAGAATTAGGGATGCGGCTGAGAGAATACAGGAAGATCAACCACAGCCCCATAACCATCTTCGTGAAATGCTTGAGCAATTGCAGAACTTAGAGGAACAGCTTCGGAGAGGAATATTCCCATTTTGAAACTCTACTGCCATGCTTTATGATAAGGCAATGATGAGGAGAATTAAAAGATGTGTTTTTTAAAGATGTTCTTTCTTATATGGGAAATATTTCAGAGACCAAAACACGCATTTAATCAAATCAGAAATAACAAACCGATAAGAGAAACTGTTATTGTATATATAAGTGGTATTGTTATTTTTTGTATAGCTTTTTTTGCGCAATATGTATCTGATATAAACAGCAGTTTAATATTTATACAACTGCAAGCACTAAAATTTACAATTGATTTTGCGGTTTTATTATTAATTACTTTTGTTGCAAATTTTTTTGCAGTAAAACTAAAAGGAGAAAGCAATTTTTTAGGTTTATTGCTTTGCCATATGTTTTTGGCAGGAATTATGGGTATTTGCATTGCTTTGATTATTTTAATTCCGGACGTATTATTATTGCCCTCACATAAAATTTTACCAAGGGCAATCGTAGGGTTGTGGTCTATAATATTAACATACGTTATTGTGCATGAAATATATAATCTTTCAAAAATAAAAACGATTTTAATATCATTTGTATTAATTACCTTTACAACAATTAATAATCTTTTTCTCGCGAAATTGTTTTAAGGAAACTAAATGATACAAGACAACTTAGCGTTAAAACTCGAAAATTTTGAAGAAGGTTATTGCTATCCTTATATTCTAGATAGTTGTGAACAAAATTTGCTTGACAATATTATCCAATTCCCAGTTTCAAAAACGAAATACGATATACAAATGCGAAGGCTGAGCAGTATGATATAATAACTCGGAAACGATATACTAATTAGGAAGAATAGCGATTCATCCCGACTTGTGTTCCAAGCTCCACAAACTCTCTAAATTTTGTTTGACCATTTTTTAAAATCAGCTATCGTCATTATAGAAAATAATGGTAAAGGATGAGTAAGCAGTGATTGTCCTAATTGTTCTCTTCGGATGTTTTTTGCGGTTGTATAAAATCGGTTCCAAAAGCCTCTGGCTTGACGAAGCATATAGTGTGTATATTACAAAACTACCTCTATTTGAAATGCTTTCACAAATAATAAAAGCAGACATACACCCGCCATTCTATAATCTGCTTCTGCATTTCTGGATAGTTCCAAGCACTTCAGAGTTGTATATTCGCTCACTATCGGCATTATTTAGCATAATAACTATCTGGATAGTATATTTAATAGGCAAAAACTTGTTTTCTGCAAAAGTGGGAATTATTGCAAGTCTTATAACTTCAATTTCTTCATATCAGATATATTATGCTCAGGAAGCAAGATTATATGCGTTTATTACACTTCTATGCGTACTGTCCCTTCTAGCTTTTATCCGTGCATTAAGAACACGTAGCACAAAAACATGGATACTGCTCTGCCTTATAAACATACTTGCGCTCTACACTTACATATACAGCGCCTTTTTTATCATAGGGGAATATGTAATCGCTGTCTGGTTTTCAAAATCTATTAAAAACAGTATAAAAATAATTTTATCAACAATGTTGGTAACATGTTTAGTCTTTATTCCAGAGATATTAGTCTTGTTTAGCAGAAAGGCTGAAATAGTAAGACTTGTAAAGCCATTTGACCTAAGCAGTATTATAGTAATGCTTCCACAATTTATTTTAGGTTATTTTCTCTTGCAAACTGGACTTATTGCTATCCTGGCTTTTATTTTATTTGCAATTATTATTGCTATAGGCGTTTTCTATGACAGACATAATAAAAATATTTATTTACTTATATTATTGATTGTGATTCCTATAATTATAACGATTTTGTCTTCATTCAGAACGACAGATTTTCAATCCAAGCATTTAATATTTATATCGCCTGTTGTATATCTATTAATTGCGCATACCGTTACTAAAATTCCCAAAAAAAACGTGTCTATATTGGTTCTTACTTTTGTAGCGCTGTTAAATCTTGCATCTCTGAGAATTTATTACTCTCGGGACTTTGTAAAAGAAAATTGGAGAGATGCTGCATTATTTGTAAGTAAAAATTCAAGGCAGGATGATATCATTTGTTATGATCCATCATACGCAGGATGGGGGTTTGATTATTATGACAAAACTGGTTTAAAAAAATACGGCATTAAGAAAGTGGATACTCCGCAAACATTATTAAATATAATAAAGCTAAAGAAAGATATATGGCTTATACAAAACTCAAGTCATGTTGCTGCTCCAAACAAAGAAGTTAAGAGAATGTTTGAGAAAAACTGCGCAGTCAAAATTTCAAAAGAGTACAAAGGTTTTGTTGGGAATATAAATTTGACACTTTATAAGCCGCAACAACTCCAATAAGATATAACCTATCAACCTGATAACTCTCTAAAGAGGAATTTTTAGGGAACGGTCAACACATCATTACCCCCCTGGGCAGAAAAAGACTGATCTAATCTAATCGCAGTATCAAGGTCAATAGGAGGAATCATAAGCAAGCGCTTGTCCAGATTCGGCACCTTATCTTTAGCTAATTGCC
>JAUWOV010000007.1 GCA_030611945.1 bacterium
CCAATCTATAATAAAACAAAAAAGTCCCCTCTTGCTATAATATTTCTTGCAGCTCCTACAAGTACAGACGATAGAATTAGACTAATTGCCGGAATGACGGAAGGATTTATTTATTATGTGTCGCTTACCGGCGTAACCGGAGCCAGAGGCATGTTGTCAAAAACAATTAAACAGAATGTGTTAAGAATCAAGAAACTTACTTCCAAACCAGTTTCCGTCGGCTTCGGAATTTCTACGCCGCAGCATGCAAAAGAAGTTGCATCATACGCTGACGGAGTGATTATAGGAAGCGCAATTGTTAAACTAATTGAACAAAACCTCAATAAGCCAGACCTGCTTAGTAAAGTTACCTCTTATGTTGAACAAATGGTAAATGCGGTAAAAGGTAAAAGGTAAAAGGTAAAAGGTACGGATTGATATGTCTGCGGAAATTATTACCATTGGAACAGAGCTGCTCACAGGCAGCACCATCAACACAAATGCGTCATACCTTGCAGAAAAACTTACCTCCCTGGGCATAGAGACTTGTTTCCAAACGTCTGTTGGAGATAATCATACCCATCTGGAATCAGTGCTTTCCGAAGCAATTAAACGTTCGGAAATAATTGTTGTTACCGGAGGATTGGGACCAACCGTAGATGACATAACTAAACAAGCTGTCTCTAGTGTTCTAAAAACCCGCCTGATTCTGGAAACCGGCATCGTCTCCAAAATAGAACGGTTCTTTAAGGATAGAAAAAAGGAAATATCCTCTAATAATTATAATCAAGCTCTTATTATCAGAGGATCTATGATTATTAATAATGAAACAGGAACAGCGCCCGGCTTAATTATTGAAAGAGACCAAAATACTATTATCCTGCTTCCCGGTGTTCCAGGAGAATTAAAACAAATGTTTGAGCATACTGTTTCTAAATATCTTGAAAAAAAATACAGTAAAAATCTTGTCATTAAATCTCGGACATTAAGAACCTTTGGTCTTGGAGAATCAGATATTGATGAAAAAATTACCCATATCACGGAAAAATACTCAAATCCATGTATTGCGTTCCTAGCCCATACTGCAGAGGTAGATATAAAAATAACTGCAAAGGCCGGTAATCAGGATATAGCTGATTCTCTGATAGCAGATGTAGAAACCAAGATAAGAGATTGTCTTGGAGACTGTGTGTTTGGCGCAGATGATGAAACAATGGAAAAGATTGTTGCTGCTATTCTAACACTGCGAAACAAAACAATCGCTGTTGCTGAATCATGCACTGGAGGGTTGATCTCTAATCTCCTAACAAACGTTTCCGGAAGTTCAGCATATTTCATTGAATCAATCGTTGTCTATAGTAATGAGGCAAAAATTAAATTACTGCATGTTTCTCCGCAAACAATTGAAGAATTCGGAGTAGTAAGCTCCCAGATAGCAAGCGCTATGGCAAAAGAGATAAAGGAACTTGCAGGTACTGATTACGGTCTTTCAGTAACAGGAATAGCAGGTCCAACCGGCGGAACTTCAGAGAAACCGGTAGGCTTAGTTTATATCGGACTTGCGCATCAGAATGGAGCAGATACCTTAGAACACAAGTTTTTTGGAACCAGAGAAATCATTAAACAAAAAGCTGCGCAAACTGCATTAGACACACTAAGAAGACATCTTATAAATCAGGCATAAAAGCAGGATGAGTTGAAAGCTCTTTTTAATTTTCCTAAAATGTGGTAATAAAAATAGAATAAAATTTTAATTTAAGGAGGAAGTAATTATGGCTGATAAAAAATCTACAGAAAAAGACAGCGCTCTTGAAATTGCAATGGCTCAGATAGTAAAGTCATATGGGAAAGGATCTATAATGAGATTAGGAGAAGAATCCGCAGCTATTGATATTGATGTAATATCCACAGGCTCAATAGCTTTGGACACAGCGCTTGGTGTGGGAGGCATACCGCGCGGAAGAATAACGGAGATATATGGACCTGAATCATCGGGGAAAACAACGCTGGCTCTGCATATTGTTGCCAATGCACAAAAGACTGGCGGTATGGCAGCGTTCATAGACGTAGAGCACGCTCTTGATCCAAGATATTCCAGGGTTCTGGGTGTTGATTTAGACAGTCTCTTAATCTCACAGCCTGATTGCGGTGAACAGGCATTGGACATTACAGAGACCCTTGTCAGAAGCAACGCCATAGATGTCATAATCATAGACTCAGTAGCTGCCATGGTTCCACGCGCAGAGATCGAAGGAGATATGGGAGATTCACATATGGGGCTTCAGGCGCGGCTTATGTCACAGGCTCTAAGAAAACTGACTGCTGTTATAAGCAAATCTAAAACATCTGTTATATTCATTAATCAGATACGGCACAAAATAGGAGTTTTTTTTGGCAGTCCTGAAACTACTACAGGTGGAAACGCTCTTAAATTCTACGCATCCGTAAGACTGGATATTCGCAGAATAGCGACAATTAAGAAAGGTGACGAAGCAGTAGGAAACAGAGTCAGGGTAAAAGTTGTTAAAAATAAAGTTGCTCCTCCATTCAGACAGGCGGAATTTGATGTTATGTATAATCAGGGTATTTCCAAAGAAGCTGGAATCCTTGATATGGCGATTGAGCAGAAACTGATTGAAAAAGCCGGAGCATGGTTCTCTTATAATGAGGAAAAAATATCTCAGGGACGTGAAGGCGCAATCAAATATCTGGCAGAAAAGACTGATATTAGAGATAAACTTGAAAAGCAGATAAGAGAGAATACCGGATTAAAAACTGCCTAATCAGAAAAGATATGCAAAGCAACCAGATTAGAAAATCTTTTTTAGAATTCTTTAAGAACAAAGGACATACTGTTCTTTCCAGCGCTTCATTGGTTCCTGCGCAGGATAGGACACTGCTCTTCACAAATGCAGGTATGAACCAGTTTAAGGACGTATTTCTAGGTCAGGGCTCACGTAATTACAAACGCGTAGCAAACTCTCAGAAATGCATAAGGGTCAGCGGGAAACATAATGACTTGGAAGATGTTGGTCATGACAGTCATCATCATACCTTTTTTGAAATGCTTGGTAACTGGTCATTTGGCGATTATTTTAAGAAAGAAGCAATTAGCCTGGCATGGGAATTGCTCACTGAAGTATGGAAACTGCCAAAGGAAAAGCTCTGGGTAACTGTATATGAGACAGATGAAGAATCCTTTCATTATTGGAAGACAGAAACAGATATTGATATCAGCCATATTCTCCGCTTTGGTAAAAAAGAAAACTTCTGGGATATGGGAGAGACTGGACCATGTGGCCCGTGTTCAGAGATACATATTGATCTAACAGAAAACGACTGTGATAAATCTTTAATCAACGCCAATAATCCAGATGTCTTAGAGCTGTGGAACCTGGTGTTTATACAGTATAACCGTAAGGATGATGGCTCTCTGGAGGAGTTGCCTTCAAGACACGTGGATACTGGCATGGGACTTGAGCGTATATCAAGGGTATTACAAAATGTGAAATCAAACTATGACACAGATCTGTTTAAGCCTATTATTGAGGCTGTATGCGAAATTTCAGAAAAGCCATATAGCGATAAATATGTTACGGCAATACAGGTAATTGTTGATCATATACGCGCTCTGGTGTTTGCAATAGCAGATGGAGTAATGCCCTCAAACGAGGGAAGAGGATATGTGCTCAGACGGCTTATAAGAAGAGCATCAAGAAGGGGGAATATACTTCAGCTTAATCAGCCATTTTTATACAGGCTGGTTGGTTCCGTTGTAAATATTATGAAGGATGCATATCCTGAGCTGGAGACGCAAAGAGAGCAGATAAGCCTTATACTTAAGAGCGAGGAAGAGCGCTTCCAGAAAACACTTCTGCAGGGGATAAACCTGTTTCAGGAGCTTGTTAAGCATGTTAAAGGGGATAAGAAAAAACTCATTAGCGGAGAGAGTGCATTCAAACTATACGATACATTCGGTTTTCCCATTGATCTTACATGTGAAATGGCCAGAGAGCAAAAGCTTGAAGTAGATATAGAGGCATTTAATAAAGAAATGGACAAACAAAGACAGCGAGGTATTGATTCAAGGCAGGATAAAATTTCAGGTAAAGAAAAGACTTCTTTTAAGCAAAGCACTCTATTTACAGGATATGATAAGTATTCTGATAATGCGCAGATATTATGTATTCTAAAGGATGGCAAAAGAACCGATAAAGCAAAACAACAGGATGACATTGAGCTAATACTTGATAAGACATGTTTTTACGCTGAATCAGGAGGCCAGATTGGGGATACAGGCTCCGTTTCTACAGAAGATTGCGACATACAGGTAAAAGATACTTATAAAATAGCTAATACATTTATTCACAAAGCCAAAGTTTCTAAAGGTATAATCAAAGTTGGTGATGTTGTAACTACATCTATTGATATAGCCAGACGCAAGAGAATTGCAAAGCATCACAGTTCAGCGCATCTTCTTCAATACGCGCTTCGACAAGTTCTTGGCAAGCACATCCAGCAGGCTGGATCATGGGTTGGAGAGAAAAGAATGCGATTCGATTTTAACCATTTTAAGGCTATTAGCAATGATAAGCTTAATCGTATTGAAAAAATTGTAAACCAAAAGATTATGGAACTTGTTGAGGTAAAAACCTTTGATACCTCTATGAAGAAAGCTAAGGAGCTTGGAGCCATTGCCTTATTCAATGAGAAATATGGGGAGACTGTAAGAGTTGTTCAGATGGGCGATTTCAGTATGGAACTATGTGGAGGCACGCATGTAGAAAATACAGGAGAAATAGGATTGTTTAGAATAATCTCTGATAGTTCAATTGCTTCTGGTGTAAGAAGAATTGAGGCCTCATGTGGTGAGGCCTCACATAATATTATGAAAGAAGAGCAGGAAATTCTTTCAGAAACTTCTCATCTCTTACGTGTTCCTGTATCTGAAATACCAAGCAGAATAGAAACACTCATAAAAAACCATAAAGAGCTTGAAAAACAGATCAAAAAATTTAAAAGCAAACAAGTAATGACAAATATAGATGATTTCATTAAGAAAGCCATTACAATAGATAATGTAAAACTAGTTTGTGCGTCTCTGAAGAATATGGGGCATGAGGCATTGAGAGCCCTTGCAGATGCATTAAAGAGAAAGCTGGGTTCAGGTATAGTAGTGCTTGGATCTGTAAAGGACAATAAAGTATGCCTTGTAACAGCAGTAACTTCTGACCTTGTGTCTAAAGGCTTGCATGCCGGAAAGATCATTAAAGAAGTCGCGCAGATTACAGGCGGTAGCGGCGGCGGCAGACCGGACATGGCGCAAGCAGGAGGAAAGGATGCCTCAAAGCTTGCTCAGGCTTTAAAACAGGTTCCTGAAATAATAAAAAAATTCTTAATAGAAGGCAAGTAATTCATGACCAAAGAAGAGCTAAAACAAATTTTAGAAGAAGGAGAAGGTCAGTTTATTGAGTTTAAAGAAAAATTTGACAAAAAGTTATCAAAAGAAATTGTTGCTTTCGCTAATGCTTCAGGAGGAAGAATTTTCTTAGGCATAGATGATAATAATGTTGTAAAAGGAATAGACATAACAAATAAATTAAAATCACAAATAATAGATACAGGGAAAAATTGCGATCCTAAAATTCATCTAGACTTAGAACAACTTAAGAATGTATTAATTATAAACGTTTCGGAAGGAGAAAATAAGCCATATCTATGTTCAAGTGGTTTTTATTTGAGGCTGGGAACAAATTCTCAAAAATTAACAAGAGACGAAATACTTGAATTCAGCATTAAAGAAAGTAAGATCAGATTTGATGAGCAGGTTTGTGAGAATTTTGATTTCTCGGATTTTGATGATGAGAAATTTGAAAATTATTTAAAATTAACAAATATTTCCAACACTCTGGATAAGAAAGCCATATTAAAAAATCTTAAGGTCTTGAACAGTAACGCAATGACTAATGCAGGAGTTTTGTTTTTTGCAAAAAATCCTTATAAATATGTTGGAACTTCTAAAATAAGATGTGTTCTTTTTAAAGGAAATGAAAGACTTGATATTTTGGATAAAAAAGAGGTTGATAAAGGGATTATCGGAAATGTTGAGTATGGTGTTACTTACTTAAAAGAGCACATTCCTGTCAGGTTTAAAATCAAGGGAATAAGAAGAATAGAATATCCTCAATTTCCGGAAGAAGCGTACAGAGAAGCAATAGTTAACGCAGTAATTCACAGAGATTATTTCCAGAATGGCGAAGTTGCGGTAGAAAAGTTTCAAGACACTATTTATATAAACAACCCAGGAGGATTAGTTCCTTTATTGCCAAAAGAGGATTTTGGAATCTTAAGCTGGCCCAGAAATAGACTGCTGGCAGATCTGCTTTCCAGAACATATCTGATGGAAAAAGTCGGAACAGGAATAAGGAGAATAAGAAAAGCATGCAAGGATAACAATAATTCTGTAGAGTTTATAGATAGAAGAAGCTACTTTTTCGCAATATTCAAAACTACCCAAAAAACTACCCAAAAAACTACCCAAAAAACTACCCAAAAAACTACCCAAAAAATAATCCATAAAATTATAGAACTAATTAAAGAAAATCCGTCTATTACAAGAAAGAAACTGGGAAAAGTTATTGGAATTACAGAAGATGGGATAAAATATCATTTGGATAACATGAGGCACACGGGTTTATTGGAACGAATTGGCGCCAAAAAGGGTGGGCATTGGAAAGTTATTGAACAAAAACATTCCGAAAATATTCTGGACTAAATAATGAGACTACTCGGACTAGATATTGGAGATAAACGTATAGGCGTGTCTGTAAGTGATGAGCTGGGCATAACAGCGCAGGGGCGCGAAAATATTTATAGAGAATCTGACGAGCAGGCTATAAATGAGATATGCGAACTGATAAACTGGTTGCATATAGATGAAATTGTTGTTGGCATGCCTAAAAATATGAATGGCACTCTTGGCCCGCAGGCAGAAAAGGTAATGAAATTTTCGAAAGCGCTGGGTTCTTCAGCTCGTATTCCGATTAAACACTGGGATGAGAGATTAACAACTGTTATTGCACAAAGAAGTCTTACAGCCTTAAATGTAAAAGGCAGAAAAAAGAAGAAGAAAGTTGACAGGATTGCAAGCCAGCTCATTCTCCAAGGATATCTGGACAGCAAATCCACTAAGAAAAACTGAAAAATTTCAAAAAAAGTAATTGCTACTCTATATCAAATACGCTAGAATAATTAGATTATAGAATGTTTTAATTCTGCCGTACTAGATGGGGAGATAGCGGTGTCCTGATTTCCGAGGTAAACTTGGGATGACCTGCAATCCGCTACAGCAGGGTTGAATTCCCTCTTGAGGTCAATGTGTCTTTTGGAAGGGTGTTGGATAAGCAGTGATGAAGGCTGGATCCCATGCGGCAAAAGTTTGCGAACCCCGTTAGACCCGGAAGGGAGCAGCGGTAAGCAAATACTTTTGGGTGTTGTGGGGATATCTAGCTGGAGCCGGCTGTTGAATAACTAGCTAAAAGGCAGGATCAATGGATGGTGTGCGGCGGATTTATAAGAGGTAGTTATGTCATATTTGGTACTTGCAAGAAAATGGAGACCTAAGGAGTTCTCAGGACTTATTGGGCAGGAACATGTAACTAAAACGCTGGTAAATGCTGTAACGTCAGGGCATTTAGCGCATGCTTATATATTCAGCGGACCAAGAGGTATTGGCAAAACCTCTACAGCAAGGATACTTGCTAAAGCACTCAATTGCCCGCAGGTAAAAGACGCAGTGCCGTGTAATAAATGCAGTATATGTCTTGAAATTGCAGAAGGTAACAATATTGATGTTATTGAAATAGACGGCGCCTCTAATAGAGGAATTGATGAGATTAGAAATTTACGTGATAATGTCAGATATACACCATCCCAGGGGAAACATAAGGTTTATATAATAGATGAAGTTCATATGCTCACAACAGAAGCGTTTAATGCATTACTCAAAACATTAGAAGAGCCATCGGAACATGTTAAATTCATATTCGCAACAACAGAGCCTCATAAGATTCCTTTAACCATTCTGTCCCGCTGTCAGCACTTCTCATTTAAAAGAATACAAACACAGGATCTGGTAAAACATTTAAGACATATGGTTAAAGCTGAGAAAATCAAAGTAACCGATGAAGCCCTGTTTTTAATAGCAAAAAACGCAGACGGCAGTATACGGGATGCCCAAAGTGTGCTGGATCAATTGGTTTCCTTCTCTCCGGATAAGGAAATTACTGCGCATACTGCAAACAGTCTTTTGGGCTTAGTCAGCCAGGATATATATTTTCAGTTTGCTGAGAATATATTGCATAATGATATTGTTAAATTATTAATACTGGTTGATAAATTAGTAAACGAAGGAAGAGACATAGGACAGGTGGCAAATGGGCTCATTAACTATTTTAGGAACTTGTTTTTCATTAGTCTTGGAAAGCAGGGAGAAGACTTGATAGATGTGTCTCGGGATACAAAAGAGACATTAGTAAATCAGGCAAATCAGTTTCAAAAAGGCCGGTTGTGGCAGATTTTAGAGATGGTCTCTTCTCTTGAAAAAAATATAAGAACAACAAGAACCCCCAGAGCTTTTCTTGAAATTGCGATGATTAAAATAGTTAATACTATGTCTCCTGTTATGCTGGGGGAAATTGTAGAAAAATTAACGGAATTAGAAAAAAAATTGGGGACAGGAAGCGCGTACTCTATTTCCGAACCTTCTCCAGAGCCAATTTCCCGTCCGCTTCAACAGCAGAAAATAGTTCAAGAGAAACCAGCTCAAGCAGAACCGGTTTCACATCCGCATGAAGAACAAAAGCCCGAACAACAGGATTTAACAATAGATATTGTAAAACAAAAGTGGCCAAAAATAATCTCCACATTAAAAAAACAAAAAATGATATTGGGAGTCTTTTTGTCGGAAGGGGCTCCTATAAACCTGAAAATGAGTACGTTGGAAATTGGATTTGGACCAAACGCCAGATTATTCTTGGAAAAGGTTGAAGCTGAAAGAAAATTTATTGAGGAGACATTATTAGAAGTATTGGGACATAATATAACTGCAAGATGTGTGCCTGTGGGAAAAGATAACCATACGTTCAAAAATAATGAGGGCTCTAAAAATAAGCAAGCTGAAGAACAGAATGAAAAATTACTAAACAATCCTGCAGTCAAAACTGTTATGGAAAAGTTTGAAGCTAAAGTGGTTAAAATTACTAAAAAAAAGGAGGGAATATAAAATGGCGGGAATAGGTAAATTTCTTAAACAAGCACAGAAAATGCAGAAGGATATGTCAAAAATACAGGCGGAAATGGCAGGCAAGACAATAGAAGCCACTGCTGGCGGAGGGATGGTCACAGTAATAGCTAATGGAAATCAGGAAATAACCAGTATTAAAATTGAAAAGGAAGTGGTAGATCCTGACGATATAGAGATGCTTGAAAATCTTGTTGTTGCGGCTATTAATGAAGGACTGCGTAAATCCAAAGAGATGGTTTCAGGGGAAATGAGCAAATTAACAGGCAGCATGAATATACCTGGACTTACTGCATAAGGGGAAAAACGTGTATTACACAGAATCTCTTGACAAACTGGTTAAAGAATTAGGTAAATTTCCTGGTATTGGACCAAGAAGCGCTCAAAAATTAGCGTTTCATATAATGAAGATACCTAAAGAAGAAGCCAGGGAACTTGCGCAAGCTATTGTAGATATAAAGGAAAAAACAAGGCATTGTTCTATATGCAATAACTTTTCAGAAGGGGAATACTGTCCAATCTGCGCAAATCCAGGCAGAGATAAAAGCATAATATGTGTTGTTGAAGAACCAAATGATATAATTGCAATAGAAAAAATAGGAATATATAAAGGAACATATCACGTATTAATGGGCGCTATATCTCCACTTGACGGAATAGGCCCTGATGAGTTAAGAATAAAAGAACTACTGAAAAGGATATCCTCAGATGTCAAGGAAGTTATATTAGCAACAAATTCTAATACAGAAGGTGAGGCTACAGCAATGTATCTTGGTAAGATAATAAAGCCGTCAGGGATCAAAGTAACCAGAATTGCCAGAGGTATCCCTGTTGGTGGAAATATTGAGTATACAGATCAGGCAACATTAGCTAAAGCTATGGAAAAACGGGGGGAATTATAATGACACTTAACGCTCTGGATATCATCATAATCTTGATTCTGGGAATAGTAACTGTATGGAGTGGAATTAAAGGTTTTTTCAAAACCATTATAAATCTGACCGCTATTATCCTTGGATATATTGTTGCCAGTCATTTCTATGTATTTTTCGTTGAAATGTTCAGAGAAAAGATGGGTGATTCAGTATTTATAAAAGGATTATGCTTTGTAGCGCTTTTTGTTCTTACTGCTGGAGCTATTCTAGTATTGGGACATTTCTGTAATAAGCTGGTAAAAAAATCTCCTTTAAGGGGGCTTGACCATGTAGGAGGAATTTTATTTGGCTTTATTAAAGGCGCATGTATTGTAGGTGTATTGCTTATTTTTTTGATAGTTCTGCTGCCTAAGGATAGTAAATTTACAGGAGAGTCCTGTATATTCCCAAAGGCAAAGACAGTATTTTTAGCTATGAAAGCTCTCCTGCCACAATCCCTCAAACAAAAAACAAGTCAAAAATACGAGGAGTTTAAGAATTATTGGAAACAGACAAAAGAGAATCTCTCCCTTCTCTAATTTCCAGACTGATAAAAGAATATCCTAGTCCAAAGACTACTCTACATTACAGAGGTCCTGTTCAGCTTCTTGTATCAACAATACTCTCTGCGCAATGCACAGATAAGAGGGTAAACAAGGTAACAGAGAAACTGTTTAAAAAGTATAAGTTTGTAGGGGATTATGCTAATGCAGAACTTCCTGAATTAGAAAAGGATATAAGACAAACAGGCTTCTTCAGAAATAAGGCAAAGAATATAAAAAATGCATCTAAGATACTCATAGAGAAATTTGACGGACAAGTTCCAAATACCATGAAAGAGATGCTTCTTCTCCCCGGGGTTGCAAGAAAAACAGCAAACGTAGTGCTAACAAGTGCATATGGAGTAATTGAAGGCATTGTAGTTGATACTCATGTGAAAAGATTATCGCAGAGATTGGGTTTAACCAATAATAATGATCCAAAAAAAATAGAAAAAGATCTCATGGATATTGTGCCAAAAAATAAATGGGCGCAATTCTCGTTTTTACTCATATCCCATGGCAGGAAAGTATGTCAGGCAAGAAAACCCATCTGTAATAAATGCATGCTTAATGACATATGCACATCAAAAACAAATCTTACATGAAGCAAAAGGCCACCTTATTATTCAATTAGTTGTAAAAAAATAAATGGGTAAGAAAAGAAATATTTTAGAGCTAAAATGAATCGTAAACAGGAAAGTAAGATTCAATTTGAATTCCTTCCGTTAAAGGAGACAATGCCGAGCATTGTTTACGCCGGGATTGTAGAATATACTCCTGATTCAATTTACGAGAATGTGCATGCTTACTACCAGATTTGTGTTGTAACCTCAGGGGCAGGTTCTTTTTGGTTGAAAGGGAAGAAAAGATTTTCTTTTAAAAATGGGGAGATATTTGTAATTAAATCTCAAGAAAAATTTATGATTAAAGCTGATGAGAAAAGACCTCTGAGGTACGCTTTTATAGGGATAGATTTTCATAAGGTTAAAAAAGCTTTAGAAAAAGATCAATTATTGATTCTTAAGAAGACCTTGGATGAGGCATATAAAACACCTTTACCTGACAAATTTAATATTGCTTTGCTGATTAGTAAATTCCTTGAAGAAGTAAGACAGAAGAGAATAAATTATTTAATGTTGGCTAAAGGATATTGTTTACAATGTCTTAGTTTATGCGTTAGGAGCGTCTATGACAGGAGCAATTTTCATCAGCAAATTTTTTCAAGGAAAGAACAAGAGATAGTTGAAAAAACGATTAAATTTATTAAGAACAACTATCGCGGGAAAATTACTTTACAAACACTTGCAGATAAAGTTTTTTTGAGTCCTTATTATTTTTCCAGGATCTTTAAAAAATCTATGGGATATTCGCCAATTCAATATGTAAACATAACAAGGATTCAAAGGGCTAAAGAATTGCTGAAAGAAAGCGATATTACCATAAGTGAAATTTCAGAAAAATTAGGTTTTTTTGATGTTTTTTATTTCAGTTCTCTATTTAAAAGAATTGAAGGGCTTTCTCCACTTCAATATAGAAAAACTCTCAGAAATTTTGCCATCCTCTAAACAAGAGCAATATTACACAAAAAAAAGTCAATATTGTCCATAGACTGTGGATATAATTTTGTATATACTTACTATATTCTTACGACTTAACCAAATTGAAAGATCCAAAAATGGCTACTAAAAAAGCGAAGATACCTAAAGACAAAAAGATTCTTATAACAGGGGCTTCAGGAATAATAGGACACGCAGTTGCTTTGGAAGCATTAAAAGAGAACGAAGTATGGGGTGTTGCTCGTTTTACAAATCCAAAATTAAAGAAAAAGCTAGAAGATGCAGGTCTCAAATGTATTGTTAAAAATTTTGTAGATTGGGACGTAGAATCAATAAAAAAAGCTTTAGAAGATTTGCCAGACGATTTTGATATTGTAATTGATGAGACATATCATACTGCGTTTGTTACTCCTGCACTTTATGAAAGGTATCCAAATGTAAAATCATTCGTTGCTACTACAACAGGTCAAAATTATATTGGCTATACAGAGGAATATTTAGGAGAAAGGAAAAAATTCCGGTGGGACGAGAGTCTTCGCCAACCATTATCATACTTTGGTAAATACGGAATGGATAAAGTAGCAATAGAATATTTTGCCCACCATTATTGTATTACTAAAAAGATACCCACGGTTATCTTACGCTATGAGTGTCCTGTTATCACTGATTTGAGTCTTCATAAAAAAGGATACGGGAGTTGGATAGGCTTAAAAGATATAATTGATGGGAATGAGATTGCTATACTCAGAAACATTATTGGCAGACCTTGGAATGTTATCCATAGTACAGATGTAGCAATTGCAACTCTTGAGGCATCCTCATTAGCAACTATATCTCCTAATATATTTAATATAGCAGGATATAGACATTACACAAACAGAGAGATGTTAGATACTATGGCAGAAGTCTTTGGGAAAAAGGTCAAATACCGAGAATTTTTATCTAAGGCGTATATACAATATGGAGGCTATTATAAAGGAAATTTTATACCTCGCACAGGATACAATTATCCCTTTATCTATGTCTTGGATAAAATGAAAAAATATCTAAGTGAGCCTAAGATATCTTGGCGAGATATGGTGGAAGATGTGAAATGTAACGAAACTTATAAACTACTTTGGGAAAAGTAATTCAAGCAAGTAAAAAATTATTTTTTAAAGGAAAATTAATTATGAGCAAACGTATTATTGATTTATCAAGACCTATTTTAGATGAAAAATATGTAAAACCAGACCAGACTGCAGAAAGACCTGGTACTGATTGGCGTTATCATGGTTACATATGTATACAGCACAGATTAGATTGTCCTGTTAAAGTGGGCACACATTTTGAGATAGCGTCTCATTGTGTTCCAGACCCCAATGGTCCATCTTTAGAGCGATTTAAGACAGATGATATTTATGCTCTTGATATACCAGTTGATAAACTCTACGAGATACCCACGACTTTCCTTCGTCTTGATCGGAATGGATTAGGAGCGGCAATAGCTGTTGAAGAGCTTGAAAATGCTCTTAATGCAGCTAATGTTCCCATTAATCCTGATGATGCCTTGCTTGTACAAGCGCAAAAGAAGGCTTCCTGCTGTGAAGAATATATGTATTTTTCAAAACCAGCGGTAGATTGGATAATCAGTAAAAAGTTACGGCTTTTGGGTTCTGATTCATGGGAAAATCATGATACAAAAATCGAGAAAGAACCACGTTCGGTAAAACTTTTCTACGAATTATTCAAAGCCAGCGTATGGTGTCTTATAAATCTGAATAATATGGATAAAATACGTAAGAATAGACTTAAATTAACGGTTTTACCACTACCAACAAAAACAACCGTAACTACTTGTCGTGCAGTTGCTGTTGAAGAAGATTAGAAACATAATTTTTTATAAAGAAAGGAATTATAAAAAATATAAAAAACAAGGAGGTATCGAATAATGTTGAATCAACAAGACAAACCAAAAATTCAGAAAAATCAAAACATCAACAAAGTTCTTATAGTTGGACCTAATGGAAACATTGGGAAGTATCTCATTCCGGAACTCTTGAAATTAGGTTATCAGGTAAGAGCACTGGAGTATAGAAGCAAGGTGGAAGAAAGAGAAGGATTGGAGATATTCAAAGGAAATACCCTTGATGCTGAATCTTTAAAAAAAGCAGTAGATGGTGTTGATGCAGTTTGTCATTTGATAAGGGCAACTGGCCCAGGAGATACTCCTTGTGAGAAATGGTTTAATTGCTGTATTAGAGGAGCAGTGAATCTTTTGGAAGCAGCAAAAGAAGTAAAATTGGTGCGTTTTATTGCCGGAAGTGCAGACAACGTCTTGGGAATTACGCTAAAACAACAGTATGGGAGCATTAATGAAAATCATCCAAAATGTGGTAGAGCTACCGATTATTACAGTCTTTTTAAGGTGATAGAAGAAGAGTTGTGCCGGCAGTATTATCTCCGTCATAAAATACCGGTTGTAATCACACGATTCGGTCTGATATGGACAGAAAATTTTTTGGAAGGTGTAATAGGTGCCCTTGATAGAAAGAACAAGAAGATCATCAAAAAACTTGATATAAATGGAAAACCCTTGATTCGTCAGGATAATCATGTAGATGATGTTGTTCAGGGAATTCTGTTGGCTCTTGAAAAGGATGAAGCAGTAGGGCAAGATTTCAATATAGGCGGACCGGCACCATACTCCACTTCAGAGTTGTGTAACATACTATCAGAGAAATACGGATGGTCGGTTGTAGAACAAAAAAGTGATTGGTACTCCTGGACATTAGATAGTTCAAAAGCTCGCTCTGTGCTCGGATATAGACCTCAGGTAAATGTTTTGGATTGGTTAAGAGATAAAATCTAATTTTTGCTGATTCTTTTTGACCCTTATCATATTTTAAGATATAATTCAGTTAATTATATCCTTTCTGTAATAGTACTGGAGAGATATCTTATTTAGATGAATGTTCTGAAACTGATATATCGGAATGTAATTTTTTATACCTTATTCATACTGTTTGCCATAGTAAGTATACCTATTCTTACATTTTACATTTGTTTTTTAGCTATATTTTCTACCCGGCGCAGGACAATGAAGCGGTTTCGTATCACAATCGGATGGTGGGCGCTTGGTATTATTAAAATTATCTTGTTGCCTGTAGCGAGAATTCAATATAAAAATAGATCCGAAATCAATATCCCCGGGCCATATATTTTCGTTTGTAATCACCGCTCATTTTCAGATGGTTTTTTACTTGCTTTACCGTGTATGCCTCAGGAGTGTATTCAGATAGTTAATGCCTGGCCGTTTAAAATACCTGTCATTGGTTTGATAGCCAAGCTTGCAGGTTATTTAAGTATCAACGAGATGTCGTTTAATGAGTTCTCTCGTAGAGCATGTGAGCTGCTCAGGCAAGGAGTTTCCATTGCTGCATTTCCTGAAGGAACACGTTCTGCAGACAAAAAAATCGGGCAGTTCCACAGCTCGATCTTTCGTGTTGCTTTGCAAGCGCAATGTCCAATCGTGCCTATATGTATTTCCGGGAATGAGAATATCCCTCCACGCGGATCGCTTCTCTTGCATCCGGGAATAATCAGGATGCATAAATTGCCGGGTCTGCAATTGGAACAGTACAAGGATTTAAGCCCGTTTAAGCTTAAAAACAAAGTGCGTGATATAATAACTAAAGAGCTTGCTGTTATGGAGCATGGAGCATGAGAGATTTATACCGCTATCGCGATATAGCATTTAGCGCGCCGAAAGAAATTAGAAAGATTCAGGAAGGGCAATTGCAGGAACACATTGCATACTGTATCAAACATTCTCCTTTTTACAGCAATGCGCTGAAGAATATCAAAGCTGAATGCAGCAATATAACGATTGATCAGCTATCAAAACTTCCATTTACTGAGAAGTTTGATATTGAACAAAATAATGACGATTTTTGCGCAGTTACTTCTGATAAAATTGTTGATATTGTTTTATCTTCAGGAACAACAGGCAAACCGATCAGGATGATGTATACTGATTATGATTTAAAGCGGCTTGCTTATAATGAAGAAAGATCATTTATAGGATGCGGACTGACTTCCAATGATACAGTACTGCTAACCTGCACAATGGATCGCTGTTTTGTTGCGGGACTGGCATATTTTCTTGGGATACGCAGTGTTGGCGCAGCAGCTATCAGAAATGGGCATAACAGCCTTGAAAGTCATTTGCAAATTATAAAGCAAATGAATCCAACAGTTCTTATCGGAGTTCCGAGTTTTCTGAGAAAATTAGGTTTGTACTTAAAAGAAAACGGAATGAGTCCTGCTAAAACTGCTGTGTCCAAACTAGTTTGTATCGGTGAACCGTTACGCGGAGAAAATCTTGAATTGTTAAAAGTAGGGGATGATCTGCAAAGCGTATGGCAGGCACACGCTTTCTCCACATACGCTTCTTCTGAGATTGTAACTACCTTTTGTGAATGCACTGCTCAGCAGGGAGGACATCTTCTTCCTGATCTGGCGGTTGTAGAGATTGTTGACGAAAACGGCGCAGTTCTTTCTCCCGGCAGTGTAGGGGAGATTGTTATAACGCCAATGGCGGTAGAAGGAATGCCGCTAATACGGTTTAAGACAGGGGATGTAAGTTTTCTGATTGATGAAAAATGTTCTTGCGGACGATTCTCTTCCAGGCTGGGACCGATTCTGGGAAGAAAAAAACAAATGATGAAGATCAAAGGAACTACCCTCTATCCGCAGGCAATATATTCTGCATTAGAAGAAATTGAGGCAATAAACGACTATTATGTAACAGTATCGGGAGAGAGCGAACTTTCAGATATCATAAAAATCAATATATCAGTTAATGACCCCTCATGCACTGCAGATATGATACAGGATAAACTTCGGGCGCGGTTGAGAGTAAAACCTGAGGTAGTAATTATTGATTCAGAAGCCGTAAAACGGGAGGTATATACTTCAAAGTCAAGAAAACCAATTCGCTTTATAGATAGGAGATAAGCAAAACAGTGAGTTGTCATACCCGAATACCAAATTTTGAATTTGCCAGCGAAGAGATTGAGGATGCAATATGCAATGGCAGACTTCTTTCCATAGAAATTGAACTCAGTCTACGTTGTAATTTTCACTGTCCGTATTGTTATATACCAAAGAATTCTTCTCTTGAAAATGAGTTAACCGTAGAAGAAATTCATGATGTCGTTCTACAAGCGCAGGAGCTTGGAGCAAAAAAAATCATTCTTCTCGGCGGAGAGCCGATGATCTATCCGCATATTATGGAAATAATCAAGTTTATCAGGGCGCAGCATCTTGGTGTGGAAATGTTTACCAATGGTACTAATATCACTGCCGATACAGCAAAGCAGTTATTTGACTATGGAGTAAATGTAGTTCTAAAAATGAACACGCTTAATGAGCAGGCTCAGGATATGCTTGCCGGAAAAAAAGGGGCATTTAATATCATTCAGGAAGCATTTCTTAATCTAAAACAGGCAAGACAGCCTTCCGGAGAAACATTTCTGGCAGTCAGCACCGTTATATGTTCTCAAAATATTGATGAACTGGTTGATATGTGGCAAAGACTGCGTGAACAGAACATTATTCCTTATTTTGAGATGATCACTCCGCAGGGGAATATTAGACAGAACGAATGGTTAAATGTTGAATCTCAAAAGGTGTATGATATTTTCTGCAAGATTGCTGAAATTGACCGTACTCGCTATGGATACTTCTGGGAGCCTCAACCTCCTCTGGTAGGGAATAGATGTCTGCGTCACCAGTTTTCATGTCTTGTTACTTCTCTAGGACAGGTTATGCCGTGTGTTGGAGTAACGATACCGGTTGGAAGCATACGGAAGCAAAAGCTTCGGGATATTATAAAAGACAGTGAGGTTATTCAGGATCTTAGAAATTATCATGAAACAATAAAGTCTCCTTGCCGTGAATGCGAAAAATCAAATGAATGTTATGGATGCCGCGGAGCAGCATATCAGTTAACAGGTGATTATCTGGCTTCTGATCCTCTGTGCTGGAAGAATGTTGATAAACATGGTGAAATTACTCGTTTGCCAATTGCGGTTGAAGAACTAATTCCACAGAAATCGCCAATGCGAATCATTGATACACTTGCGAAAGTTGGTGAGCGTTCAGCAGATGTAACCGTAACATTATCGCAGGATATGCCGTTTATTGACGAAACTGGTTTTCTTGACGAGGCTGCGTATCTTGAAATGATCGCGCAGGCAATAGCAGCGCTTAACGGATTTAAACACATGGGCGCATCCAAACCGGCACCGGGAGGATTTCTGCTTGGAGCGAAAAAGCTTGAGATATTAGGAAGGGCGCAGGTTGGAAACACGTTAAAAATATCAGTTCATAAATATGCAAAGTATGGCGGTTTTGGCATTATTAAAGGAACAGTATCGCGAGACAGCGATCTTCTTGCCAGAGGGGAAATAAAAATCTGGCATGAGATATGAACACCGTGTCATTTTTCACTTGAAGAATAGATAAGAATAGTTTAGAATACGGTTGAATACAAAAGAATAAGGAGAGGCGAAAGATGTCTAAGGTGGTAACATTGCGGTTATTAGAAGAAGAATACGAAAAAATATCAGCTGCGGCTGTGGTTGAGCATCGTCCAATTTCTAATTTTATTACAGCCATGGTATTAAGAGATATAGAGGAGTCCTATTATCTGGATCCTATTGAGATGGCGCAGATAAATTCAGATAAAAGATTATTAGGAAAGCTCAAAGCCGGGCATGCTGATGTCAAAAAGAGAGCAGGCAGGTTCGTTGAGTAAGTTCAACATCCTTGAAACAAATCAATTCTTGAAGGATCTCGCCAAAGATTTTAGCGGTCAACAGGAACGAATAAAAAGAAAACTCACCACCTATGTTTATCCGCAATTAAAACAAAACCCATATTTTGGCAAAAACATAAAGAAACTCATTAACTATCGTCCTGAAACATGGCGGTATAGAATAGGAAATTGGCGATTTTTTTACGAAATTGATGAGAAGGAAAAGACAGTTTTCATGCTGGCTGCAGACAGCCGCCAGAATGCGTATTGAGGATATGTTTTATTATGTTACAAATAGTTCAATGTGTTTTGCGTAATATGCAAAAAAGCGTTTGGCTGTAATGTTGAAATAAATAATACCAAAAAAGAGAGAACATTATGGTGAATAACGCTATCAATTTTGAAGTTGTAGTAGCGTATTCTCATTGTCCTCGAAAAGCATTCCTTCTTCTATTCAGTGCCGACAAGAAAGAACCTCACGAGTACGTGCGCATTCTTGAAAATCAGGCGAACATTAGTCGGACCAAATATCTAAACGTCCTCAAGCAAGATAATATCGGGGTGAGCCACTATGACCCCGACAATATCGAGAACAGTAGTAATTTTCTAGTCGAAGCAACGCTCAAGACTCATAGTTTAGAAGCTTACTGCGATGTGCTAACGAAAGTGGGAAGTAGTTCATCTTTCGGCAAACACAGTTATGAACCAACGATTGTCATTGGAACGCACACCATTACGAAAGAGCAGAAAATCAAGTTAGCGTTTATTGGTCATGTCCTCGGGCAAGTGCAGAACAAACTTCCTGTAGCTGGAACCATCATTGGGGCAGAAAAGCAAACTCATAAAGTAAAACTGGATAGTATTTACAGGAAACTTAGACCGATCATCCAAACTTTGAAAGAATGGATAACAACATCACTCTCAGAACCACCTCCGGTCATTTTAAACAGGTACTGCCCATACTGCCAATTTTGGAATGAATGCAGAGAGAAAGCAGAGAAAGATGACGACCTTAGCCTGCTTGATCGGATGACTCCAAAGCTTATTCAGCGATACCACAAGAAGGGCATTTTCACAGTTAACCAGCTCTCCTATTTATTTAAGCCAAGAAGAAACCGAAAGCGAACGAAAAAGACACATGTGCATTTTAACCCAGAGTTGCAAGCTTTGGCGATAAGGACAGGGAAAATATACATTCAAGAACTCCCAGAATTGCCCCGACCTCGAGTCGAACTGTTTTGGGACGTCGAGGGCATACCAGACCAAAACTTCTACTATCTGATGGGACTACTGGTGTGTAAGAGCGGGAACAATACCTATCATTCCTTCTGGGCAAACACCGTCCAAGACGAAAAGCGAATCTGGGGTGAGCTTCTTGAAAAGGCAAGTAGCTATCCTGATGCTCCCATCTATCATTACGGCAGTTATGAGCTAAGAGCTCTTGATAGACTGGCAAAAAGATACCAGACAAATAGGGATGTCTTCAAAGAGCGTTTGGTCAACATCAATTCGTTCATCTATAGCAAGGTGTATTTTCCACTAAAATCAAACAAACTGAAGGAGTTGGGCAAGTTTGTAGGTGCATTCTGGACATCTCCTGATGCATCCGGGCTACAAAGTCTTGTTTGGCGACATCGCTGGGAAGAAACCCAAAATGGCAATTACAAGCAGACGTTGGTTACGTACAATGAAGAGGACTGCCGAGCTCTACAGTTATTGACTGAACAGCTTTCGAAGATAAGAGATGCGGCTGATTCACAGATGAATATTGATTTTGCTGATCGGCCAAAACAGAACACAACAGAAAGAGGCAGCGAAATTCACGGGGAATTTGAGCAGATACTGAGAACTGCACACGCTGATTACAGCAGTAACAGGATAAGCATTCAGTCAAAAAGAAGCAAGGAAAGTGCTGAAAACAAGAAGTGTGGTGCACCGAAAGGTCACCAAGCGTATAATAGAATAGTCCCTTCAAGGGCAGGGAAAGTTATTCGAGTACCAATGCGGAGAAAATGTCCGAAGCATAAAGGTGAGCCTCTCCAGAGATTGGATGAAATGGCTGAAAAAACCGTTATTGATCTTCAGTTTACAAAGAGCGGATGCAGAAAAACAGTTACAAAGTATGTAGGCACAAAAGGATACTGTCAAAGGTGTTGCGTGTATTATGCTTCACATGGTATACAAAAACTCGGTCGTCAATTGTTTGGGCATGCCTTTCAAGCATGGGCAATCTATCAAAGAATAATCCTTCGTTTACCGTATCGTATAATTACTCAAGTGATGGAGGATTTATTTGGTGAGAGAACAAGTGAAGGTACCATCATAAATTTCATGAGGCACTTTGCTGAATACTATGCTTCTACCGAGAAGGTTCTGGTTCAACGCATTCTCAAAAGTCCTTTTATTCACGTTGACGAGACAAAAATTAACATACAAGGTACGGATCATTACGTATGGGTATTTACAGACGGAAAGCATGTAGTTTTCAAGATGACTGAAACGCGAGAGGCTGCTATTGCACATGATTTTGTAGTAAACTATGAGGGAGTGCTGATATCTGATTTCTATCCTGGCTACGACTCCGTAAAGTGCAAACAACAAAAATGCTTGGTCCATTTAATCCGAGATATCAACGATGATCTCTGGAATGTACCATTCAACACGGAATTCGAGTCATTTATTTTTGAGGTGAAGAACCTGCTCGTACCCATTTTTGAAGCAGTCGAGAAGTACGGATTAAAAAAGAGAAATCTCAATAAGTTTAAGAAGTCTGTAGAACAGTTCTACGAGAAGAATATTGTTGACAGAGACTATAAATCCGAACTAACAATTAAATATCAGAAACGCTTTCAACGCTATAAAGAAAGCCTATTCACGTTTCTCGAACAGGACTCTATACCGTGGAACAATAACATGGCAGAAAGAGCTCTCAGGCATCTCGCCGTACAAAGGAAGATATCAGGAATATTCTTCGAACATCCAGTTCCTCAATACCTACAGATGCTCGGTATTGCACAAACCTGCAGATTCCAAGACAAATCGTTTCTCAAATTCCTCATATCCAAAGAAAAAGACATCGACAAGTTTAGGGCAACCAAGCGTTTAAACATCTCAAGGCCCACTGGCTCACCAAGAAATAAGGTAGACAATGATGACATTCCTACCCCAGAGCAAAGCTCAGAATGTTAGGTATTACTTTCCAGAAGATTACCGAAAGTATTGAGAAGATTAGTACTGGAAGCAATATTAGGAATACATACCAGAGGCTCAGTAAAGTTAACAGAGATTGGAAGATCCTTGAAAGAACCAATTCCATTAGGTAAGACCCAAAATAGAATATGCAGGCAGTTGGGGAAGGATAATATCAAAGAAGTGGTAGGAGATAATATTCTGGAAGAAGGAAGCAGTAGAATAAGAAAGAACAGTCTATTAATACTGGATATATCAGACATAACTAAGAAATATGCAGAAAAGATGGAACATTTAGCAAGGGTGAGAGATGGGAGTTCTGGGGAAATCACAAATGGCTACTGGACAATGAATATAGTAGGAGCAGAACTTGATAAGGGGAAAATAACACCGTTGCATACACATCTCTATTCGCAGAAAAGTCCTGAATTCGTAAGTGAAAATGTAGAGATAATAAATGCAGTAGATAGAGTAATTAAACATACAAGAGAAAGAGGTGTTTGGACAATTGATCGTGGCGGAGACAGGGAAAGAGGAGTAATAGCTCCTTTAATGAGAAGAGGACAGAGATTTATTATCAGGATGGTAGGCAGCAGGGATTTGATATACAAAGGAAGAAAAGTAAATGCGTTTGAATTAGCAACGTCTTGCAGGATGCTTTTTGCAGAAAGGCTAATCCGAGAGGATAAAAAAAGAGAAAAAAGTTACCATATAGAATTTGGATTCCGCAGAGTAAAATTACCTGGATTTAAGAAAGAGAATCTAAATATGGTAGTAGTAAATGGATTTGGGAAAAAGCCGATGATGCTCTTAACGAGCATAGAGGTTACCAAAAGCAGAAAATCATTACTTTCAATAGTACTTTCATACATAAGGCGATGGCAGATAGAGGAAACGATACGATTTTGCAAACAGAGTTGCAATTTGGAAGATGTGCGATTATTAACTTATAGACGGCTACAAAACATGATGGTGTTGGTATGGGGAGCGATGTATTTTTCGACAGTATGGCTTGGAGACAGGATAAAGCTATCAATATTAGCTCATTATGCACTTAAATCAGCAAAGAGGCTGTTTGGGATACCTGATTTTAGATACTATGCTATTGCAGATGGTATTAAAGAGATACTTGCGGGATACTCTAAGCGTATAAGACTTCCTGCTAGAGCAGATCCACAGATGTCGCTTTTTTGAGCTCTGAAAAAATTGGGGATACTTCTGTAAAGAATCTGCTTGCCAATACAAGAAACTTTATGATAACATCAAAAACTAAAGTTGTAAAAACGCACATCTTTTGATCTCAACCAATGGTGCGTCTTATTTAGGGCGTTTTGGTGGGAAACGACAAAGATGGAGGATAAAACCAAAAAAAAGGAGAGAGTCATGTCAACTATTCCAATCAAAGACCTCTTAGAGGCAGGGACACATTTCGGACACCAAACGCATAGATGGAATCCAAAAATGAAAGAATTTATTTTTGGACAGAAAAGAGGCATACATATCATAAATCTTGAGAAGACTGTTCAAAAGGCGGAGAAAGCATATGAATTCTTGGCGAATTTAGCTGCGCAGGGAAAATCTGTTTTATTTGTCGGCACAAAGAGGCAGGCTCAAATAGCTATTGCCGAGCAGGCAGCAAGATGCGGAATGTATTATGTAAATCAGCGTTGGTTAGGGGGTACGCTTACAAACTTTCAGACTGTTTGCAAGAGTATAAAACGATTACTTGAAATTGAGCAAATGGAGGAGAAAGGGGAATTTGAGACACGAATTAAGAAAGAAGTTATCAGATTAAATAAAGAAAAGGATAAGCTTAATAAATATCTCAGGGGAATTAAGACAATGACCGGATTTCCAGGCGCGTTATTCATAGTGGACACACAAAAAGAAAAAATCGCTGTTCTGGAAGCAAATAAATTAGGAATTCCTGTAGTTGCAATCGTTGATACGAATTGCGATCCTGATAGAATAGCCTATTCTATTCCTGGTAATGATGATGCTGTTAGGTCAATCGCAGTATTAACCGCAAAAATGGCTGATGCGATTATTGAAGGGAAGAAGAAAATTCCTAAAGAGAAGGAAGAGAAAATTAAAAAAGAAAAAGAGAAACCGGTTAAAAAAGCAAAGGACGCCGGAGAAAAAAAGGCAACTAAGACAAGTAATAAAACAACTGCTAAAAAAAAGGATAATAAATAAAGGAGTTTTTCTATAATGGGAATAAATGCGGATTTGGTTAAGAAGTTAAGGGAGGCAACAGGCATAGGCATTATGGATTGTAAGACGGCTTTGATAGAAGCAGACGGGGATTTGGAAAAGGCTACGAATGTTCTGCGTAAAAAGGGGTTGGCAAGCGCAAAGAAGAGAACCGGACGCCAGGCTCTGGAAGGCATTATTGCCTCTTATGTCCATCATGGAGATAAAATAGGTGTATTGGTAGAGATTAATTGCGAGACTGATTTTGTTGCCAGAACAGATGAATTTAAGGACTTAGCCAGGAATATAGCAATGCATATTGCTGCAACAAATCCTTCTTATATTTCTAAGGAAGATGTGCCTCGTGATGTGATTGAAAAAGAAAGGGAGATATATAGCGAGCAAAGTAAAGGCAAGCCTGAACATGCTATTGAAAAAATAGTTAATGGCAAACTAGATAAGTTTTTTGCGCAATTCTGTCTGTTACAGCAGACATTTATTAAAGACAGTAAAATGTCTGTTAGCGAATATGTAGTGTCTAAAGTAGCAAAGCTGGGAGAAAACATCAAGATTCGTGGATTCACCCGATATCAGCTTGGAGGGTAACCTGTTTTATGAAAAAGCCTGTATATAAACGGATCTTACTCAAGTTAAGTGGAGAAGCGCTTAAAGGCAAAAGAGAATTTGGTATAGACTTTGAAGAAACAGCTCTTATTGCAGAACAAATTAATGAGATACAGGCACTTGGTGTAGAAATTGCCGTTGTGATAGGTGGTGGGAATATATTTAGGGGGGTGCCTGCAAGCAAAAACGGGATAGATAGAGTTACTGCTGATTATATGGGAATGCTTGCTACTATGATTAATGCATTGGCGCTTCAGGGAGCGCTGGAGAATATAGGAGTAATTACCAGAGTACAAACTGCAATAGAAATGCAAAAACTGGCAGAGCCGTATATAAGAAGGAAAGCTGTCAGACACTTAGAGAAGGGAAGAGTTGTGATCTTTGCAGGAGGAACAGGCAACCCATATTTCAGCACTGATACTGCAGCTGCCCTGCGCGCAGTGGAACTGGAAGCTGAAATAGTACTTAAGGCAACAAAAGTAGACGGAGTATATAGTTCAGATCCCCTAACGAATAAAAAAGCAAAACGATTTAGTTCAATTGACTATCTTGAAGTAATAACAAAGAGGCTTAAAGTTATGGATAGTACTGCCATTTCTCTTTGTATGGATAATAATCTGCCGATTGTTGTCTTTAATATGGCTCAAAAAGGGAATATTAAAAAGGTTGTAATGGGAGAGAATATTGGAACTTTTGTGAAGGAGGCAAGGTAAAATGCTAAAGCAAATTATTTCGCAGACTGAAGCCAAAATGAAAAAATCCATTGAGGCAGTAAAGGGGGAACTGGCTACGATCCGAACCGGAAGAGCATCCGCTTCTTTAGTGGAACATATTATGGTTGACTGTTATGGTTCGCCAGCACCGCTTAATCAGGTAGCAGGAATTTCTGTTCCGGAGGCTCAGCTTATTATTGTTCAGCCATGGGATAAGAACATAATATTTGATGTAGACAAGGCAATAGTAAAGGCTAATATTGGACTGACACCCATAAATGACGGCAAAGTGCTGCGCATACCTGTCCCATCTCCCACTGAGGAGCGAAGAAAAGAGCTCATAAAGATTGTAAAAAAGATAGGTGAAGAGGGAAAGATATCTATAAGAGGAATACGGCGGGATACTATTGCGGAAATTAAAAACCTGCAAAAGAATGGACAGGTATCTGAAGACGATGCTTTTAGAGATGAAGAACATGTTCAAAAAATCACAGATCAGCACATTGCCCAGGTTGACGAAGCCTTAGACAGCAAGGAAAAGGCATTGATGGAAGTTTGAAAAAGCCGACCGCAATAAAAACAATAAAAACAAAGGAGAACTAGGATATGGCTTATAAAATCTCAGATGAATGTGTTGGTTGCGGCACGTGTGTTGATGAGTGTGAAGCAGAAGCAATTAAAGAACAGGATGACAAATACAGCATTATTGCCGAAAAATGCACAGAGTGCGGGAAATGCGCGGAAGTATGCCCTGTAGAAGCAATAGCGAAGGATGACTAAAAAAGAAGAGCTGTTGTCAAAATTAGACCATAAGAAGCTTCCACAACATATTGCTATTATAATGGATGGGAATGGCAGATGGGCAAAGAAGCGCGGATTGCCAAGGTCTGCAGGACACCTGGCAGGGGTAAAAACTGTTAGGCGCATTGTACGAACTTCCTCAAATATTGGTATAAAATTTCTGACCGTGTATGCATTTTCCACTGAAAACTGGAAACGTCCTAAAAATGAAGTTAGTATAATCATGTCTTTATTCAAGATATATCTCAAAAAAGAAATATCAACATTTAACAAGAATGATGTAAGGCTTAATGTAATTGGGAATATAGGAGATTTGTCGGATGGTCTTCGAAAAATTATAGATAACGCGCTGGAAAAGACATCTGCAAATAGAGGCTTAAGGTTCACTTTAGCTATCAATTATGGCAGCAGGGAAGAGATTATAAATGCAGTAAAAAACATTGTAAACGATGTTGAAAGAGGTATTATAAGCAGAGATATAAATGAGAATGTAATCAGCAGATATTTATATACATCTGATTTGCCGGACCCTGATCTTTTAATCAGAACAAGCGGAGAGATGAGGATTAGCAATTTTTTGCTCTGGCAATTATCATACGCTGAAATCTGGGTTACGGATACGTATTGGCCGGATTTTGAGCAAACAGAGTATATGAAAGCGATTTTGGATTATCAAAATAGACAAAGGCGGTTTGGGAAACATAACGGATAAGGCAGTAGCTATGTTACGCAGTAGAATAGCAGTCGCTGTATTTTGCATCCCTGTTTTTCTTCTTTTGGCATACAACGGAGGAATAGCGTTTGCATTGTTTACTGCGGCTGTGTCTGTATTTGCATTTTTAGAATTTGCCAATCTGGTTAAACACATAAAGAAGGATATTCCTAAACTTATTGGAGCTTTAGGTTGCGCATGTATAGTGTTTTCGTTTTATGGAGAAGAACAAGTATCAGCCGGCATAATCTTATTTGTTGTGTTTATCCTGGTACTGGCATTCCAGCTTCTCAGGAATGACATATCAGGTTCAATAATTACTACAGGAATAACGAGTTTTGGAGTGATATATACAGGATGGTTCTTAGCGCATCTTGTTGCTCTTAGAAATTTGCCGTCAGGAAGAGCATATATTTTTACTTTGTTGGCTATTACATGGCTTACAGATTCAGGAGCTTATGCGGTCGGCACATTATTCGGCAAACATAAATTGCCAATAAAGGCAAGTCCGAACAAGTCTTATGAAGGATTAATAGGAGCTTGTATGGGAAGTTTTATGGGAGTTATTATTGCGAAATTAATATTTATGAAAACACTTACTGTGACTCATATGATTGCGCTTGCAATAGTAATGTTCCTGGTTGGCCAGCTTGGGGATCTATCCGAATCATTGCTGAAGCGTGACGCAAAAGTAAAGGATACTGACAGCAGTATTCCGGGGCATGGTGGAGTTCTGGACAGGTTTGACAGCCTGTTATTTACAGCGCCGGCAATGTTCTACTATACTAAACTTTTTTTATAAATGGAATTATATTGAAGAATGAAAAAGATATCTGTAAATAAACTGCCTCCGCAGAACATAGACGCAGAGATATCTGTGCTGGGAGCTATGCTGATTGAAAAAGAAGCTATTGGAAAGACACTTGAGATATTAAATAGCAAGGATTTTTATAAAGATGCTCATAAGAAGATATTCTCCGCAATAGTATCTTTGTATGATAAAGACGAAGCTGTAGATTTAGTTACAGTAACAGAACATCTGACAAAGGGAAAAGCGTTAAAGGATATCGGAGGACCAAGTTTTATATCCGGGCTGGCCAGCAGTGTAGCAACAGCTGCTAATGTTGAGCATCATGCGCGAATTGTAAAGCAGAAAGCAACACTCAGAAATTTAATTAATGTATCTACTAAAATTATTGCAAAGAGCTATGAAGGGGATGAAGACGTTGATATAATATTAGATAACGCAGAAAAACTTATTTTTGATATAAGCCAGCAGAAGATGAAGGGGGAATTTGTTGCAGTAAAGTCTATATTAAAGGACACGTTCCAAACTATAGAGAATATAATTGATAAAAAGATTCATGTAACGGGTGTTCGTACTGGGTTTGATGTGCTTGATGACAGAACAGCAGGGCTGCAGAATTCAGACCTCATTATTGTTGCTGGCAGACCGAGTATGGGAAAAACAAGTTTTGCTCTCTCTCTTGCTCATCATATTGGAGTTGAAGAAAAAACACCTGTTGGTATATTGAGCTTAGAAATGTCTAAAGAGCAGCTTGTACAGCGCATGTTATGCTCAGAAGCCAGAGTTGATATGCATAAAATGAGAACAGGTTATCTTGGAGAACAGGACTGGCCAAAACTTACTATTGCTGCCGGTAGATTATCCGAAGCGCCAATTTATATTGACGATAGTTCTAACCTTTCAGGGCTGGAAGTGCGCGCAAAAGCACGGCGGCTTAAGGCACGTAAGAATATAGGAATTCTCATAATAGACTATTTGCAATTGATGAGCGGCAAATCAAGGATGGAGAACAGACAGCAGGAGATATCTGAAATTTCCAGGTCATTAAAAGGATTAGCAAAGGAATTAAATATTCCTGTTGTTGCGCTCTCACAGTTAAGACGTCTGGGAGAAGGAAGACACAGACCCCAGCTATCCGATCTCAGAGAATCGGGCGCTATAGAGCAGGACGCAGATGTAGTTTTGCTTTTGGTGAGAGAAGAATTGTATGAAGAGACTGAAGAGAATAAGGGAAGAGCGGAAATAAATATAGGCAAACAGAGAAATGGACCAACTGGCTCCTTTGAATTGGCGTTTATTAAGGAATACGCTAAGTTTGAAAATCTTTCTATGAGAGAAGATGAGGAAGAAAAAACTATATAGAGGAGGAATGGTGTAATGACAGCTATAATAGATATATTTGCAAGAGAAATTCTTGATTCAAGAGGCAATCCAACAATTGAAGTTGATGTGGAATTGGAATGTGGCGTAATGGGAAGAGCTGCTGTGCCGTCCGGTGCGTCTACAGGGGAACATGAAGCCTGCGAGCTGAGAGACGGAGACAAAAAAAGATTTCTCGGAAAAGGTGTTAGTAAAGCAGTGAAAAATGTGAATGATATAATTGCTCCTGAACTTCTGGATATGGACGCTACAGAACAGGTGGAAATTGACAGTATTATGATTTCTTTGGATGGCACTCCCAACAAGGCTAAACTCGGAGCAAATGCGATACTTGGTGTTTCCATTGCAGTGGCAAAGGCTTCAGCCTCTGCGTTAGAACAGCCTTTGTATAAGTATATAGGCGGTGTAAATGCAAAGGAACTTCCTGTCCCGATGATGAATGTTATCAATGGAGGAAGCCATGCGGACAATAACGTTGACCTGCAGGAGTTTATGGTCATGCCTACAGGAGCCGGTTCATTCAAAGAGGCTTATAGGATGGCTGCTGAAACTTTTCACAGTTTAAAAACAGTTCTTAAAAAGAAAGGATATAGTACAGCAGTTGGAGACGAAGGAGGCTTTGCTCCGAATCTCTCTTCAAACGAGGAAGCAATAAAAGTAATAGTAGAGGCAATTAAACTTGCAGGTTATACTCCGGGAAAGGAGATTTATATAGCTCTTGATCCTGCTGCAAGTGAGTTCTATAAAAACGGCAAATATGTATTGGCTGGTGAAGGGAATATTGAGAAAACATCTTCTCAGATGACGGATTATTATGAAAAACTGGTTGATAAATATCCTATAATCTCTATTGAAGACGGTCTTGCTGAAGATGATTGGAAAGGATGGGAAATCCTGACAAAACGTCTTGGAAGCAAGATACAGATTGTTGGAGATGATCTTTTTGTTACAAACACTAAACGACTTAAGATGGGCATTGAGAAAGGAATAGCAAACTCAATCCTGATAAAACTCAATCAGATCGGCACATTGACAGAAACACTGGACGCAATAGAAATGGCAAAAAGAGCAGGCTATACCGCAGTAGTATCACACCGCTCAGGCGAGACAGCTGATACAACAATTGCAGACGTTGTAGTAGGAACCAATGCTGGTCAGATCAAATCCGGTTCTCTGTGCAGAACAGACAGAATTGCAAAGTATAACCAGTTGCTAAGAATAGAAGAAGAGCTTAGTGATACTGCAATTTACAAAGGCAAAGGCGTTTTTTATAACCTCTGCTAATGCGTAATAAAAAACAAAACGCTTCAAAAAACAACCTAAAGAAAATATTATTAGTTGTAATAGTTATCCTGTTTGTATTCTTGGCTATATATGCTTTTACTCCTTGTATAATAGAGCAGAGAAAACTGAATAAACAAATTGCAAATCTTGAGAATGAGATCAGAAAAGTCCGAGAATCCAATGAGAAACTTACTAAAGAGATACACGCTCTAAAGAACGACCCGTTGTACATAGAAAAGCTTGCCCGTAAGGAATTAGGATTGATAAGGTCTGGTGAGGTAATATATAAGCTTAAGCCAGACAAGGAATAATTACTTTATTCCCATCTGTATCGCACCCAAAAACCTAGATAGAAGCCTAAAAAAAGGTAGAAAGAAGCAGGCTCTGCTGGTATAATAGCAAAAACAGAGCATCACCCAATGGGTGAAAAACGGAGATAAAGATGCTATTAACAAAAAAGATGTCACAAGTCAGA
>JAUWOV010000075.1 GCA_030611945.1 bacterium
TCTGACTTGTGACATCTTTTTTGTTAATAGCATCTTTATCTCCGTTTTTCACCCATTGGGTGATGCTCTGTTTTTGCTATTATACCAGCAGAGCCTGCTTCTTTCTACCTTTTTTTAGGCTTCTATCTAGGTTTTTGGGTACTGCCACCAAAGTTGATATTTACTGAGCATTATGCTATACAGAGTGCATGGATGCAAAAACTCAACTTTGCGCTGTTATTGGGAATCCTATAGAACATTCCTTATCCCCTGCAATACATAATGCAGCGTTTGATCATCTTGGACTTAATTATGTTTATGTTGCATTTAGAGTTGAAGATGTCCCCTCTGCAATAGCCGGTGTACGAGGATTAGGCATAAAAGGCATAAGCGTTACAATCCCCCATAAAGTAGAAGCAATAAAGTATGTTGATAAGATTGATGAAGTTGCAGATAGAATAGGTTCAGTCAATACCATTGTTAATGAAAACAGTAACCTAAAAGGATACACCACTGATGGAACTGCAGCAGTCCGTTCGTTAAAAGAAAAGGGCGTTGATATTAAGGATAAAAGAATTTTAATTTTAGGCTCTGGCGGCGCTGCGCGAGCAATTGCATTTACACTTATTATGAAAGAAAGACCTGCCTCTCTTGTAATTGGCGGGGTCATACAAAAAGAGATAGATAAATTAGTTCAGGATATTAAAGAGTTTAGCTCGTTAGATAGTAAACATCTAACAGGGTTCATTGTAAATGAGAAATCTCTTGAAAAGCAGCTTCAGAATATTGATATTTTAATACAGTGCACACCTGTTGGAATGCATCCAAAAATTAATGACACACCTGTTCCAAAAAAATTATTAAGGAGTTCATTGACAGTTTTTGATATTATTTACAACCCTCTTAAGACGCGTCTTATCAGAGATGCAGAAGAGACTGGATGTGTTGTAGTATCAGGAATTGACATGTTCATCTATCAGGCAGCATTGCAGTTTGAGCTTTGGACAGGTAAGCCGGCACCAATCAAAGTGATGAAGGAAGCTCTATTAGAAAACAAATAATGAATATTGTTCTGATTGGTTATAGAGGTACGGGAAAATCCAGCGTTTCCAGAATACTTAGTAAAGAATTAGGATATCCTGTGCTTAATATGGATGATAAGATCGTAGAAAAAGCAGGCATGCCAATCCCAGAGATTGTTGAGAAGTTCGGATGGAACAGGTTCAGGGATATGGAATCTGAAATTGCGGAACAAGTTCTCAAGTTTGATAATCACATTGTTGACACAGGCGGCGGAGTAATCTTGCGTGATAAGAATGTAGAAAATCTCAGAAAAAACAGCAAAGTTTTCTGGCTTAAGGCAGATACTACTACAATTGTAAAAAGGATAAAACACGGAACACATAGACCGTCTTTAACAGATAGAAAAAGCTTTGTAGAAGAAATAGAAGAGGTTCTCATACGAAGAAAAGAAAAATACGAAAAAGCTGCGGATTATACAATAGACACTTCCAAACTATCCCTCTCAGATGTTGTGAAACAAATAGTATCACTTATGAGATAAAACATACACTGCAGATTCTCTGCTTGCTTTTAAAATTGCTATTTCACGCTTAATATAATATAATTCACAGCGCTGTTAAAAATAGATTATGGGAGAAAGCATGAAAATACTAATAACAGGTGGTGCTGGATTTATTGGTTCACATCTGGCTGAAAAGTTACTTAGTATTGGGCATGAAGTTTACATAATAGACGACTTATCAACAGGTAGTATTAGAAATATAGACCATCTTCGTATAAATCCAAAGTTTCATTTCAACACTAACACAATTACAAGTGAGCAATTGCTTTCTTCAATAGTGGATAAAGTAGATATAATCTATCATCTTGCAGCTGCGGTTGGAGTGCAGTTAGTTGTACGTAGTCCTATTAAAACGATTCAAACTAACATACATGGAACAGAAGTTGTATTGAAAGCTGCAGTAAAAGAGAACAAAAAAGTATTAATTGCGTCCACTTCAGAGGTGTATGGAAAGAGTAAAAATATACCGTATAAAGAGGATGATAACTTATTAATTGGTGCCCCTACATTGGGAAGATGGAGTTATGCCTGTTCCAAGGCGCTGGATGAATTTTTGGCAATGGCATATTGGAAAGAGAAGAAATTACCGGTTGTAATCACCAGGTTTTTCAATACGATTGGACCAAAGCAAACAGGGCAATACGGAATGGTTGTTCCCACATTCATAAAACAGGCTTTATCCGGAAAGCCGATAACTGTATACGGAGACGGTAAGCAGACACGTTGTTTTACATATGTTGGAGACGTAGTTAACGCGATAATTGCTTTAATGGAAAAGGATAAAGCGATTGGTGAAATATTCAACATTGGAAGTACAGAGGAGATAAGCATAGAAAATCTGGCAAAGAAAATAAAACAATTGACAAATAGTTCTTCGGAAATAGTTCATATCCCTTATGAACAAGCTTATGAGCAGGGTTTTGAAGATATGCGCAGAAGAATACCGGATATATCCAAATTATCACGAATGCTTTCTGGAATAGGCGGCTTTCCAAAACATGGATTGGATGAGACATTGAAATTAATAATAAAGAATTTTAAGTTATGAAAGGAATAATTCTATCAGGCGGAACAGGCACAAGACTTTATCCTTTGACAAAGGTTATTAATAAACATCTCTTACCTATTGGGAAAAAACCTATTATTTATTATGCAATTGAGCAGCTGGTTAATGCCGATATTACTGAAATTTTAATAGTTACAGGAATTGACCATATGGGGGATATGGTTAATACGCTTGGCAGCGGTAAGGAGTTCGGATGCGAATTTACATACAAGGTTCAGGATGAAGCAGGAGGCATTGCGCAGGCAGTGGGGCTTGGAGAGAAATTCTCAGAGGGTAATAAAATTATTGCAATATTAGGAGATAATCTGTTTGAAGAGGACTTAAGTATTTATATTAATGAATACAGAAAACAGGGAACAGGCGCGAAGGTTTTGCTAAAAAAGGTGAAAAATCCAAGACGATTTGGTGTGGCAGAAATTGTTGATAATAAGATTAAAGGAATTGAAGAAAAGCCGAAAACACCTAAAAGCAAGTATGTAGTAACGGGAGTGTATATGTACGATAGAAAAGCGTTTGAGATGATCAGGGAATTGAAGCCCTCTGCAAGGGGAGAGCTTGAGATTACAGACGTAAATAACAAATACGTAGAACATGGAGACATGACATGCAATATTCTAAAAGGATGGTGGATAGACGCCGGCACATTTGAATCGCTAAAAAGGGCTAATGAGTTGATTGAATGTATGGGAATTTCAAAGCGCTGTCATTGACAGAAAGGAAAAATGACGGATATTGTTAAACAAGGCATTATTGAAAACTTGAGGTCACAAATTGAAACCTCAAGATGGGGTACTGACATTATTCCGAGTTTATCAAATTTGCAACATAGAGCGTTAAGAAAAAGCTTAAAGGTATTGGGTATAAAACATGAACAGTTTGAAAGATAAGCAAAGTATGACATTTTCAGATCTTATCGCATCGATCAAACAGGTGCACAAGCAGTGTTTTGCGCAGGCAGCAAAAGCCGTCAACGTAAGCTTGACTTTACGTAATTGGGTTATTGGATTGTATATATTGGAATACGAACAGAGCGGACTTGATCGCGCGAAATACGGCGCTCGGATTTTAAAGAGATTAGCCGATGTATTGCATAAAGAGCTTGACCGGTGCTACACTGACCGCTATTTGCGTTTATGTCGGCAGTTTTATGAGACATATCCCCAAATTCGGAAATCACTGATTTCCAAATCTAAGCTGATTCAAAATTGGAAATCGTCGATTTCCGGATTGACGAAATCTGCGCATATTGCATCTACCAAAAATGTTACTATATTAGTTCCTGCAGAAGAACTTATCGGGAAACTTTCATTTACTCATTTCGTAGAGCTTTTAAAATGCGAGTCTCCGCTCAAGCGCGCTTTCTATGAACATGAATGTATTCGTGGGAATTGGTCTGTGCGAGAGCTTAAGCGGCAAATAGCAACTTTATATTTTGAACGCTCAGGTTTATCAAGGAATAAAAAGAAACTTATGACACTGGTGACAAAAAAAGCCGAAATAGATACTCCTGAATTTGTCGTGCGCGACCCATATGTTTTTGAATTTCTCAAGTTAAAATCCAGAGAGGTAATGGGTGAATCTCATCTTGAGGACGCTCTTTTGGACAGATTACAGGAGTTTCTTCTTGAACTTGGTCATGGCTTCTGCTTTGAAGCACGTCAGAAGCGCATCATGCTTGAGGATGAACATGCGTTTGTTGACCTCGTCTTTTATCATCGTGTACTCAAGTGCCATATATTAATTGAACTAAAGACCGATGAATTCAAATATGCACATGTAGGACAACTCAATACATACGTCAACTGGTACAAAAAACATGAGATGATTGCTGGTGATAATTCTCCGATTGGCATTTTGCTGTGTACGCGAAAAAACCATGCGAAAGTGGAATATGCGCTGGCAGGTATGGACAACAAACTGTTTGTTAAAAAATACCAGCTTGAGTTACCGAAGAAAGAAGAAATGTTGAAGTTTTTGAAAGAGCAGTTGAAATAAACGAGGTAAATATGAACGCACTGCGTTCAGAGTTGAAGGTATTATTAACAGGTTCAAAAGGCATGCTTGCAAAGGAATTTGTTTCCGGGTGTAGGAACAGGAAGGATTACATAATTATTGCTCCTGAAGAAGAAGAGTGCAATATAACTGATATCTCTTCTATCAAAAATGCAGTGAATAGCATTAATCCTCAGGTGCTGATAAATTGTGCCGCGTATACTGATGTTGACGCGTGTGAAGCGAACCAAGAAAAAGCCTTTAGTGTTAATGGCGAAGGAGTAGAAAATCTTATACAGGTCTGTAAGGAGAATGACATACTGCTTGTGCATTTCTCTACGGATTTTGTATTTGACGGCGGGAAGAAATCTCCATACACAGAAGAAGATAAACAGAATCCGCTCGGTATATATGGAGAATCTAAGCTTTTGGGAGAACAATACCTGTTAAATTCACATGCCGGATTCTTTTTGATAAGAACTTCGTGGATGTATGGAAATGGATGGAATAACTTTGTCCAAGCTATTATAAACAATGCGGTTAATCACACTGAGGTCAGTGTTGTTGATGACCAAATTGGGAATCCTACATGGACAAGAGATATTGTTGATATAACCTTGAGATTACTTAAAACAGAACAGTACGGAATATATAATTATTCAAATGAAGGAGAGTGCAGCTGGTATGAATTTGCTTGTGAGATTATAAGGATTCTTCAGAATTCAGAAAACAAGTTTCATTCTACAAAAATAATACCGAGCAAAAGCGCCCAACTAAAGAGAGCGGCAAAGAGGCCTGCGTATTCTGCGCTAAGCAAGAGTAAAATTAGGGCTGCGATTGGTATTGATATTCCACATTGGAAGGAAAGTTTAAAAAAATTTTTAATAGAGGAGAGTGAATTATGATCAATGGCGTTAAGGTAAAAAAGTTGAAGGCGGTTCCTGATGAACGCGGACACATTATGGAGATATTCAGGAAGGATGACGAAATTTTTGAAAAATTTGGACAGATCTATATAACTACTGCTTATCATGGTGTTGTCAAAGCATGGCATTATCATAAGAAACAGACAGATAATTTTGCATGCGTCAGAGGGATGATGAAGGTAGTTCTCTATGACAGTAGAACCGGTTCTTCCACAAAAGGAGAAATTAACGAATTTTTCATAGGAGAGCATAATAACTTGCTTATACAAATTCCCAAGATGGTAACACATGGTTTTAAATGTATAAGCGATTACGAGGCTATAATAGTTAATTGTCCTACAGAATGCTATAACCATAAAAATCCTGACGAATACAGAATGGATCCGCATAAAAGCGATATCCCATATAATTGGGAGAGAAAAAACGACTGATGAAAATGAATTTATTAGTTACCGGAGGATGTGGTTTTATAGGGTCTAATTTTATACGATATGAGTTAGAGAAATATAGCTCTGTAAACATTGTAAATCTGGATAAATTGACATACGCTGGAAATTCAGAAAATCTTTTAGATATTCAGGACAAATATAAAGATAGGTATACATTCGTTAAAGGAGATATTTTAAATGCAGAATTGGTCAGACAAATTATTGTAGAAAATAGGATTGATATAATTATTAATTTTGCTGCTGAATCACATGTGGATAGAAGTATCATTGATCCTGCTGATTTTGTGAGAACAAATATACTTGGGGTGCAGACTCTTCTTGAGGTTGCAAGACAGGTTGGTATTAAGCGCTTCATACAGATTTCAACGGATGAAGTATATGGAGACCTTCCTGATAATGGCTATTTTAAGGAAGAAACTCCCCTCTCGCCAAACAGCCCCTACGCTGCAAGCAAAGCATCAGCTGATATGCTTGTCAAGGCTTACTATCACACATATCAATTGCCTGTTATAATTACACGATGTTCAAATAATTACGGACCATACCAATTTCATGAGAAACTTATTCCGCTAATAATCATCAACGCTCTCCAGTCTAAGATGCTGCCTATTTACGGAGATGGAACAAATGTAAGGGACTGGATTCATGTAATAGATCACTGCAGAGCTATTGATTTTGTGATACAAAGGGGAGAAATAGGAGAGATCTATAACATAGGCGCTAACAATGAGAGAACTAATATAGATATAGCCAAATTTATTTTAAAAAGACTGAAAAAACCTGAAACGTTAATAAAATTCGCAAAAGACAGACTTGGGCATGACCGCCGTTATGCTATTAATGCAGATAAAATTAAAAGCCAATTGGGATGGAAACCTGTTTGCGATTTTCAAAATAGCCTACAAGAGACTATCTCATGGTATATTGATAACAGAGCTTGGTGGAAGATATAATAAAGAAGTTATTACGCAGAGATTTCTGAATATTTATAATGGGTTCAACAAACAGCACAGAAAAAAGATATGCTAAAAAACTGCTATTTTTAATTATTTCTCAAGTCGCCACACTTTTATTTTCTCCAACGAGTGTTTTTGCAGTTAGCAAGTTTGAACTGTTTATAAAAGACCATCCTTTTAGATTTGGTTTTAGTCTTGTCTTTTTCTCACTTTTCATTGTCTTGATTCCGATGTATGTTTTTGAAATAGTCAAATTTATTAATAAACTTATTGAGATAATTACAGGTTTTGAGGAGAAGAAAGATATTAAAGAGAAAGAGAATGAGTACAGAAAAGCACCAAGAGGCTTAATTGAAGAAGAAGTTGCTTTATCTCTTTCTCCTGCTGAGCTTATATGGAGAAAGGAGGTCGGGAAATTAGAAACATACAAATTGCGTCCAAACATAGAATTCTGGATAGGAAGATCCGAAGATAATGAATTAATACTAGAAGATGAATTGGTAACTAGGCTCCATGCAAAGATACGGCCGCAACGTGAAGGCTATGTATTATACGATCTTCATTCCTATAATGGCACTAAGATTAATGGCAAAAAAGCGCTTAAACATATATTAGAAAATAACGATGAAATAAACATAGGCAAGCAAATAATAAACTTTAAGCAAGAAACTGGCAAATCTGAAAACAATGAGTCGCAACCAAGAGCTATAAAAGACAAAGATGTGCTTGTTAAGTATATTGTATATGCTCCAGAACAGCCTATGCTTGAAAAGCAGGCATATGCTAAGTTGATAAGCGAGTCTCACATTTTTATCAGAACAGATAAGTACATACCAGAAACAGAAGCAACTGTAGAAATGCAAATCCAATTTCCAAATGGTGAGGTAATTAATGAAATACTAGGGAATCTCTTATCGTGCAGACAAACACCGCTGAAAGATGAATACGAACTAGACATTGAACTTTCAGGATTACCAGAGGAAAAACAGCAGATCATTAGTAATTATATAAAAAACAGACCATAGAAAGTTAGATTATATACAAATGCCACAGCACAGAAAGACATTTCTGCGCTGTGGCATTGTTGTTTCATAAAGAAAATATGAAGCTTATCTTGCTAGACCATACTCTATTTTTATGCCTGCTATGAGTGAAAGCTTATCCAGCATGTCTTCTGCGCCGGCAATTATATAGTAGTCTTTATCTTCCCGTATCTTATAACTCAGGTTTGTTCTGAGAAAGAATGGGGAGCTGTAAACAGCACTGTGCCCTTCAACCGTGATGCTGGTTTTCTCATCAGGCAGCATATAATCTACTCCAAGCCCTGCGCCTGAATTTATAATGCCTCCTCTAAGTGTCAGGCTATTATTGAGATATTTAGATGCAATCTGCGCGTCGTACTCAAGATACTGAACGTTTCTTCTATCTTTTCGTTCATATGGATTTGCTCCCTTTAAATCTATTTTGCTGATTCCAAGAAGACAATACATATCCTCAGAAAGCTCAACTCTTGCGTAAATTTTGGTTCTCGGCATCTTGTTTCTAAGAGACCAAACGCTTTCAACTCCTATCCAGGTTGTTGCCTCTTTTATTGTATCCAAAACATCCGTTACACCTTCAGAAACTTGTTTCACTTGCG
>JAUWOV010000113.1 GCA_030611945.1 bacterium
CTTGGCAATTAGCTAAAGATAAGGTGCCGAATCTGGACAAGCGCTTGCTTATGATTCCTCCTATTGACCTTGATACTGCGATTAGATTAGATCAGTCTTTTTCTGCCCAGGGGGGTAATGATGTGTTGACCGTTCCCTGAATCCTACTTAGAAAACCTCACTTTTAAAACCTGTTTTGTCTTTGCAGTCACTTTAAACCTCTCGCTAATTCTTAAGCCTATCAACCAGATAATACCGGTTTTATCAGTTAGAAGCAGTACCTTGTTTTTTTTAGGCTGAGGAATCTTTTGATCGATAAGAAAATCCTTTATCTTCTTTTTTCCATTCATTCCCAACGGCTGAAATGTATCTCCATTTTTTCGTGTTCTTATAAAAACAGGTTTCTTAATTTTATCATAATCAAAATTCTCTTGATATGGATTCTGCGTGGAGAGTTTGATATTGCTCTTTTTGATGGAAACTGTGCACCTTAGTTTTACTCCAAGCTCGGGAACAAGAGTTTCTCCATGAATCTTAACAGGATAGATTATGCTGCGTATATTCTGCGCCTTGCCTCTGCGAATAACTAACTCCTTACGCAGCCGTTCTACTGCCAATCCGTTAGGTAGGTCTATCTGTCCATAAGCTAAATTGCTGTTTAGCAACTTTAATACTTCATTGCAATGCTGATATGTAATCTGCCTTAGAGTGCCTGTCAGTTCTTTAATCCCACACCTAAGAACTCTTCTCTGAATTGCTAAAGGATAACTTCTAATTTTACTGATATCCAGTTGTATATTCTCATTGCTCTTACCTAAGACAGCCTGGCTGTAAAACTTCTCTGCAATTTCTTCAAGATATTCATTCTCTTCTTTTAAAATATCAGCAGTATTAATTAATACATGCTTTATGTTTTGATTATAGCTTTTTTCTAAAAGTGGAATTAGTTCTAATCTGACTTTATTCCTGAGAAATTTATTATCAGTATTAGAGGAATCAGTACGCACATTGATTTTTTTCTCTTTCAGAAACGATTCAATCTCTCTTCTATAAATATTCAGTAATGGACGAATAACTTTTAGATTGCCAATATCTCTAATAGGATAAATGCCTATTAGTCCCTGTTCTCCGGCTCCTCTCAGTAGTCTCATGAGCACAGTTTCAGCATTGTCATCTGCATTGTGACCTAATGCGATTTTTCTTATATTTAATTTGTCTGCAATTTGTTCATAAAATTCATGCCTCTGGATTCTGGCAGCTTCTTCTAAGGATAGCTTGTTTGCTTTTGCGAATTTTCTTACATCCCTCTTTCCAGTAAAAACAGGAAGTTTCAATTTTTTTGCCAACCTCCTCACATACCGTGCATCCTCTTCAGATTCATTTCCTCTAAGCATATGATTTAAGTGAACTATATAAAGCTGAAGATTGTAACGGTTCCCGAGTTCCATGAGAAGATGTAAAAGAGCCACAGAATCCGGCCCCCCGGAAACACCGACAAGTAAACGGTCATCTTTGGAAATCATTTTGCGATTACAAATGGTTCTTGATGCTTTTTGTACTAAATTGTCTTTAATATTGATGTTTTTCATAGTCTTATATTATCAAAAATTACTAAGAAAGAAAGTATGTTCTTGATTGAGGAAGTAGTTATGTTATATAATTTGTCAGAAAATTTTGAAATAATTTAAAGAAGAAATAGTAGCATGGATTTTATTTTACCTGAACTTGGAGAGGGGATTGAAGAAGCAACAGTTTCCTTTTGGATGTGCGAAAAAGGGGACAAAGTAAATAAAGATGATGATGTAATTGAGATGCTGACGGATAAGGCTACGTTTAATGTTCCTGCACCGGTATCCGGCGTTTTGAAGGATATTCTTGTCAAAGAGGGAGATGTAGTCAAGGTTGGACAAAAAATAGCGGAGATAGGAGAATAAAATGCAAAAATTATCTGATAGAATAACAAGTATAAGACCATCAGCTACGTTAGCCATAACTGCCAAAATAAAGACATTGTGCTCGCAAGGGATAGACGTAATTGGTTTTGGCGCTGGAGAGCCGGATTTTGATACCCCTGAATATATTAAGAATGCTGCTATATCTTCAATAAAGAACGGTTTCACAAAATATACGCCTGCATCAGGGACTTTGGAACTTAAGAATGCGATTTGTGACAAGTTCAAAAATGATAATGGGCTGGACTATACTCCGGAACAAGTTATTGTTTCATGCGGAGCAAAGCATTCTCTTTATAACCTTATTCAGGTTATGTGTAATCCAGATGATGAGGTTATTATTCCAATACCTTATTGGGTTAGTTATCCTGATATGGCAAAGCTTGCCGGTGCAAAACCTGTTTTTATACAAGGAGTTGAAAAGAATGCTTTTAAAATCGTACCTGATGAATTGGAGAATGCTATAACCGAGAAAACAAAAATTCTAATTATCAACAGTCCCTCAAATCCTTGTGGAACTCTATACTCAAAGGAGGAGTTGATAGAGATTGCAGATATTGCCTGTAAACATGATATTTATGTGATTTCAGATGAGATATATGAGGAAATAATCTATGACGGCCTGCAGCACATTAGTATAGCGTTTTTGAATAGTGATATTAAAGAACGTACCATAGTAGTAAACGGGGTTTCAAAAACCTATTCAATGACAGGGTGGAGAATCGGTTACGCGGCTGGAGATGCAGACATAATAAAGGCGGCAGGCAAGCTTCAAAGCCAGAGTACATCCAATCCGACATCCATTTCTCAGAAAGCGGCTTTAACTGCTATACAGGAGAAAACAAATGATGTCGTTAAAATGGTAAGTGAGTTCAGTAAAAGACGCGATTACATTGTAGAAAGATTAAATGATATGGACAATGTCTCATGTCAGAAACCAAAAGGGGCTTTTTATGTATTTCCGAATATATCTGCATATTACGGGAAAGAGCATGATGGCAACAGAATAAGCACAGACATAGATTTATGCAATTTTCTGCTGGATACTGCTAAAGTTGGCGTTATTCCCGGATCTGCCTTTGGCTCTCCAAATCACATCAGAATGTCATACGCCACATCAATGGAAAACATAAAAGAAGGCATGAACAGAATGGAATCCGCATTGAATGAATTGAGGTGACGAATATTCTTACAGATATTCTTGATGAACTCCAGGATAAAGAAACTATAAAAGACATTCAAGAGGGTAGAATGGCTATAGCGGATGAAACAAAAGGTATCCCCGTAGAGAATCTCTTCAAAAAAATAAAACTGCAGGAAGAGAGTTACCCAAAAACCTAGATAGAAGCCTAAAAAAAGGTAGAAAGAAGCAGGCTCTGCTGGTATAATAGCAAAAACAGAGCATCACCCAATGGGTGAAAAACGGAGATAAAGATGCTATTAACAAAAAAGATGTCACAAGTCAGA
>JAUWOV010000057.1 GCA_030611945.1 bacterium
ATTATACTCAGTGCTGTATCTTTTAAATTATCTTCTTCTAAAATTTTTCTCCTCATTGTATAGATTACTTCTCTCTGCTTGTTCATCACATCATCGTATTCAAGGACATGTTTTCTTATTTCAAAATTTCTTGATTCAACCTGCTTTTGTGCATTTTCAATAGACCTATTTATTACAGGGTGCTGTATGGGTAAATCCTCGGGAAAATTAAACCTTTCCATGACCCAGCCTATCCTATCTGATCCAAATAGTCTCATTAGGTCATCTCCCAGGCTTAGATAAAACTGACTTGAACCTGGATCTCCCTGACGGCCGCTTCTACCCCTAAGCTGGTTATCAATCCTCCTGCTTTCATGCCTTTCAGTTCCTAAAACATGCAGGCCTCCAATATCTACAATTCCATCTCCCAATACAATATCAGTTCCCCTGCCAGCCATGTTCGTCGCTATTGTCACAGATTTTTCATGACCTGCTCTCTCTATTATTTTTGCTTCTTTCTCATGGTATTTGGCATTTAAAACCTCATGAGGAATCCCTTCCTTCTTAAGCATCTGATCTAAAACTTCCGACTTTTCTATGGATATTGTGCCTACAAGCACAGGTCTTCCAAGTTTATAAAGCTCTTTAATCTCCTGTATTATAGCCTTGAATTTTTCCTTCTCTGTTTTGTAAATAACATCCGGATAATTAGTTCTCTTAAGGACTTTGTTTGGAGGTATTACAACTACCTCTAAATTATAGATCTTGTGAAATTCAACAGCCTCAGTCTCTGCTGTTCCAGTCATTCCAGCCAGTTTCTTATACATTCTGAAATAATTTTGGAATGTTACTGTTGCAAGTGTTTGGCTCTCCTGTTCTATCTTCACTCCCTCTTTTGCCTCAAGCGCCTGATGCAAGCCATCCGAATAACGCCTGCCTGGCATGATCCTGCCAGTGAATTCATCTACAATAATCACCTGTCCGTTTTTTACCATATAGTCCTTATCCCGCTGGAAATTGCTATGCGCCTTAAGCATTTGTTCAGCATGATGCTTATATTCCATGGTCTCAAGAGTGTGAAGGTTTTCTAAACCCAGGAGCTTGGCTACTTTCATCTCTCCTTCTTCAGTAAGATAGGTGGTATGGGCTTTTTCGTCCTTTACGTAATCTCCTGTTTCCTGCTTGGTTTCCTCATTGCGTATTCCTTCTTTAAGCCGGGGAAAAATTCGTTCCAGTTTATAGTATTTATCCGTAGATTCTTCAGTTGGCCCGGAGATAATTAACGGGGTGCGAGCTTCATCTATTAAAATGCTGTCTACTTCATCAACAACAGCATAATTGAGTCCTCTTTGAACCTTATCCTCTTTTCTTGCAGCCATATTATCTCTTAAATAATCAAACCCAAATTCATTATTTGTTCCATAAGTAATGTCAGCCTCATAGGCAATTTGCCTTTCAGGAGGATTCATATCGTGCTGAATGAAACCTACAGACAATCCCAGAAATTTAAACACCTCCCCCATCCATGCTGCATCTCTTTTTGCCAGAAAATCATTCACAGTTACTATATGAACCCCCTTACCGGAAAGCGCATTGAGATATGCAGATAGTGTTGCAACAAGTGTTTTCCCTTCTCCTGTTGACATCTCCACAATCTTTCCCTCATGAAGCACTACTCCTCCTATAAGCTGCACATCAAAGTGAGGTCCAAATCTTCTCTGATTCGGATCTCCAAAAAGCTTCTCTGCAATCTCAGGGTTGGAAAAGACACGTTTTGCAGCCTCTTTTGCTACTGCAAATGCTTCTGGAAGAATATCATTCTCGGTTTCTCCCTTTTTCAACCGCGCTCTAAGCTCATCAGTTTTAGCCTGCAACTGAGAATCAGAAAGATTCTGGTACTCTTTCCAGAACTGGTTTATAGTGTCTACGTACCGCCATAGCTTTTTAAGCTCACGGTCATTCTTAGTGCCAAAAATCTTATGAAGAATATAGCTGAACATCTTTTACTCCTGTTAGTTTGGTCGGGGCGACTGGATTCGAACCAGCGACCTCTTGAACCCCATTCAAGCGCGCTACCAAGCTGCGCCACGCCCCGAATAACTACCTATTCAAAATAGCTCGTATATCAGTAAGCTCTTTCTTGACATCTTTTATTATATTGGTTAGTTCATGGTCATGCGGCTTCTTTAAGCCGTTCTTTGGCGCTTCAAGTTGTTTCTTTGCGCCATCTCTTGTATATAAATCTTCCCATAGAAGCTTTTTTATTTGAAGTATAAGCTCAATATCTTTTTTAGTATAACTCCTTTTACCATCGCCGTCCTTTTGAGGTTTTAACTGCTTAAATTCTCCTTCCCAGTCACGCAGAACATACGGCTCTACCTTTGTGAGTCTGCTTACCTCCCCTATTAAGAAAAAGAGTTTGTCAGGTATATTGATTTCCATATTTTTCATTCTATTTCTGATTTTGCGTCTCTTGCCATTAAATCCATAACTGCTTTTCGAGGATCTTTATTATTAAAAAGCACCTCGTAAATCTCAGTTGTTATTGGCATATCTACACTATATTCTTTTGAAAGGGAATGAGCCGACTGAGTTGTTTTTACGCCTTCTGAGACCATTGACATTGAATCAAGGATTCGACTAAGTGTTTTTCCTTTTGCAATCTGCTCACCGACAAACCTGTTTCTGCTGTGTTTACTTGTGCACGTTGTAATTAAATCACCCATACCACTCAAACCGGAAAAGGTATGTGGATTTGCTCCCATTTTCACACCAAGTCTTTTGATCTCTGCCAATCCTCTGGTAAGCAAAGCAGATTTTGTGTTATCTCCAAAACCAAGTCCATCAGAGATCCCTGCAGCTATAGCTATTATGTTTTTTAGAGCGCCGCCTAATTCAACGCCAATTACATCGGAATTTGTATATACTCTAAAATTCTCAGACATAAAAATTGTTTGAACATGTTTTGCAGCATCCGTATCCTTCCCGGAAACCACAACTGTAGTAGGAATTTCTTTTGCCACTTCCTCTGCATGAGATGGACCCGACAGAACAACAATATTGGTATTAGTTGTCTCTTCTGCGATTATCTCTGACATCCTTTTTAATGTTTCATTCTCAATGCCTTTTGCAACACTTAGTTTTACAACTCCTTCCGGAACATGAGAACTTTTGGCAACCTTTCTCATCACATGGGAAGGCACAGCGTAAACTACTAAAGAGACATCTGATATGGCTTCATCTATTTTGGACGTTATATAAATTTCAGCAGGTATGTCTATACCCGGCAGAAACTTCGGATTCTTTCTCTGTTTAAGAAGAATTTTTGCATAATCAGGGAATGCCTCCCATAGCGAAACCTCAAACCCCTTCTTACAAAGATGGATAGCTAACGTCGTCCCCCATCCGCCAGCTCCAAGCACACAGATTTTTTTATTATTCATAATAGATTAAATACTAACAAAGCCTTGTGTTTTATACAAGGATTTTTGCTTTTCTGGAGCATTGTAGTGGCAGCCCTTGCGGCTGCCCGTTTGGATATCAGACAATTATTAAAAATCTTTTGTCATTCTTCGATTAAATCGGGGAATCTATGTAGGGACAGATCGTAACCTGTCTTTTTGTTTTGTTGTTAGGAGAGAATGGAAAGGTTTGCTAGATGGGATGCCAGGAGTTATTTTTATTGTTAGACATAATTACATGATTAATGATGTTAGATCCAATCCCGACAAAAATTATAGATATTATCCACTGAAATGGTTTTATAAATAAAAGAATTAATTCTACTACTATCATTTCGTTAATATAATAGTTAAGAAAACAAGGAATTTGGGAAATATATTTAATAAAATTTAATCGATAACTTTCAGTGAATAAAACACATAGTAATAGTCCGCCATAAAAAATAAGCCTAAGCCCTGTTTTAAGAAGGCTTTTGTTCTTTGTTTTGTCAGATTTGTACACATTTTTAATTAACAAAAAACAATATATACTTATGCTAACAAAAATCACTATTTCTAATAAGCTCCACATGTCAATTACAGGGCATTTATTCATAAATTATTTTCTTTTAACGACTGGATTTACTTTTCAACTGAAGGTGCGTCTTCAGTTGAAAAAGCGCAATCCTTGGTTGGAAAGTCTCCTCTATCTTCACGATGGTGACAGCGGAACGCCTCCGTCCACTTCTTCGCTTGAAAGTGTCGGTCGAAATCCCTGTAGGCGACGGTGATAAAGAATGCAGCACAGAATAGCACCAACACGATTCTGGCTGTGACTTGCCACAAAGTGTTTGCAGGGTTGCTAGCAACAAAGATTGCAACAGCCACGGCACAGATTATGGAAGTCAATCCGTGGGTAGAGGAGCGAGACGAAGGCTAGTTCGGAAAGACCAGAATACACGGATGCACTGATGATTACGCTAACACCTGCCCATATCAAGCTAAGCCTACTGTTCTCACGCGAAAAATATGCCAGAATCTCCTTGCTAAGTACCTCATACTCCTTCAGAACTGCATCGTCTTGGCTCATTCTCTTTCCTTTCCAACATTAATTATTGAACATTCACTTCTACTTTAATACTACCTTACCTCAAATTGCCTAAAACCTCAATAAATTTAATCTCTGAGATTTCACATCCCCCTGAATCCCCCTTCGAAGGGGGAATAGTTTTGCCGCAGGTAAAACTAGGGGGATGTTTTGCCTATCTTGTTTTCCGTTCCATTCAAAAGTCTTTCTATATTGCCTTTGTGTCTTATAACAACAAACACTGCTGCAATTATTCCAAAAGCAAGATTCCCAATCCTGAAATTAAAAACACCTATAAAAACAGGCAGACTTACTGCAGCTACTATAGAGGAAAGCGAGACATATCGTGTAATTAAAGCGCATATCCCCCATACTGCAATACATAATAGTATAGGTATTGGCGATATGGCGAGAAATACCCCTGCGCTTGTTGCAACTCCTTTGCCGCCCTTAAAATCCAAAAATATAGTCCAATTGTGACCTATTATTGAACTTGTTCCCGCTATTATCTGAAACAAGTTGTAAAACTGAGCGGAATAACCTCTGTGAAAAAATGCTGCTATTATGCTTGCGCAAATCAGCCCTTTGGCAATATCAATGATCAGTGTCATAATTCCGGGAATAATTCCAAGCACTCTAAATACATTAGCTGCTCCCACATTTCCACTGCCAAACTCTCTAACATCAATATTCTTTGTTAATTTACCAATTATAAAACCTGTTGGAATTGCCCCTAAAAGATAACTCACTGCAACCATTGCCAGAATTTTTAATATAAGAGATAATATCTCAATTGTCATGTTGTTTCCTTTATTTTGAATTTTACAGGAACACCTTCAAATCCAAAATTATCATACAGGTTATTTTTCAGATAGTTTAGATAGTCTGTCATAATCAAATTTCTATTATTAACAAATAAAGCAAATATAGGTGGGCGGGTTGACACTTGAGTTATGTATTTTATTTTCAACTGCTTGCTGGATGTAGAAGAGAACGGCCTGCGTTTTTTCGCATCTTCCAACATCTTGTTAAGCACTGCAGTATTTATACGTTCCGTATAATACTTATATACATCAAATGTTATGTCCATGACCGTAAATATCTTTTCTTTTTTCAATGCGGATATAAAAACTACTGGGGCAAAATTAAGAAACTTTAAGCTAGCTCTAAACTGTTTGAGCCATATTCCCTTATCAATACCCAGCTTTTTTGATAGATCTGCTTTATTAATTGCTATTATTAAGCCCTTTCCCTGTTCGCAGACAAAAGAAGCTATTTTTTTATCCTCCCGTGTTGGTCCTTTGGTTATATCTATAATTAAGATCGCTATATTGGATAGTTGTATAGCCTTTTGCGCTCTCATTACACTATACCTTTCAATATCTGTTTTTAGTTTGTTTCTCGCCCTAATACCTGCTGTGTCAACTAACACAAAACTTGTGTTTTTGTACTTTAGAAAGCTATCTACAGCATCTCTTGTTGTACCCGGCTTGTCGTCTACTATGAGTCTCTTATCGTCTAGTATTGCATTTACATAGGAGGACTTTCCAACATTTGGCCCCCCAACAATAGCTATTCTTAGCTCATCAGACGATGTAACATCGTTTCCATCAGAAAATTCTTCTGTTACCTTATCTAATAAAGTATTAATATTTAAACCATGAGATGCTGAAATTGGTAAAAGTTCGTCAGTGCCAAACCTGTAGAAGTCATAAATATCGTTGGTCTTCGCTTCGGTGTCCACCTTATTAACAACTACAATATATTTTTTGTTTGTTCTTCTAATTTTATCTATGATTTCTTTGTCTACCGGAAGAATGCCTGCCTTTGCATCAACCATAAAGATTATAAAATCCGCCTGAACAACAGCTACATCAACTTGCGCCCTAACCTGCGCAGATAGATTATCCATGCCCTCAAAATCCAGACCGCCGGTATCTACAATTTCAAAGCTTTTGCCTCCCCATAGACAAGTTCCATAGATTCTGTCCCGTGTCAGACCGGAAAAAGAGTCTACTATGCTTTTCCTTTGCCCGATTATCCGATTAAAAAGCGTTGATTTGCCAACATTGGGACGACCTAGAATTGCAACAATAGGGTTATGCTTTTCTGTTGCCATTTAAGAGTTTCACTCCGCATATCACATAATTGATTCCTGATATCACTGTAAAAATCACTGTGATCCATACAATAAAAAGAATAGAAGGAACTCTTATATTTAACAAGGCATAAATAATTGTGAAAATTTGTAAAAAAGTAGTGCACTTGCTTATTTTTGAGGGCTTGGGCTCAAGACCTCCTAAAACAACATAAAGTATTAAAAACCCGGATATAATAATTATATCACGCGCAATGACTATGATTGTAAGAAAAGCAGGAATGCTTTTATCCAGCGTCAGCATGATAAAAGCTGTTATAAGAAGTATTTTATCTGCTATTGGGTCAGCTTTTTTACCGAACCTAGAAATCTGATTTCTTCTTTGCGCAATTAAGCCGTCTAAAGCATCTGTAATAGCAGCAACAAAAAATATACCAAGAGCTATGAGTCTGGTTTCCGGTGTTCCTTTGTATAAAAACACAGCAAAGATAGGTACCAACAATACCCTAAAGATAGTCAAAAGATTTGCTGTATTCATAAATGATTAAACTACTGAACCTTTGTCCCGCATTTCGAACAAAACTTAGCTCCCGGCTTGAGAGATACGCCGCACTTTGAACATGTTATGCCCTGAATCTTCTTCCCGCATTCCGGGCAGAATACAGCGCCAGGAGATACTTCTGCGCCGCAGTATGGACATTCTTCAAGAACAGCCTGTGGAATTGTCGCGCCGCAGCTCGGACAGAATTTTGTTCCTTGCTTGACCTGTGTTCCGCACTTGGGACAAGCAATCATCACAGTGCCGGCATCCAGCAAATTCTGACAATGAGTCTGAATCTTTAACACAATATCATCAATTGCCTTTTGCGTTGCCTCTCCCATAGGAGTCTTCTTAAAACCGCCAAAACTTACTCCAAGACTTTTTGCGCCAGGCAAAGGTATAGCGGCTCCCAGCTTTAGACCCCTTCTTTTTGCTTCTCCTCTGAACCTGAGTGTCTGCATCTCTGAGGTTTCAGCATTTACAATCTTTATTATTCCCTCAACTATTGCGGTTTTGGTCTTCGCTCCAATTGAATATCCTCCAAAACTTAATCCTCCACCCATGCCTTTCTGTGAATACTCAAACACTGTAATCACTCCATTAAGAATTATCTGAACTCCTTTAATCTTTCCAATTTTCGCCCTTGTTTTTTTACTTACTCTCCCGCTTGCCCCAAGATCCTGTTCGGCGATTATATCTTTTACATCCATTCTGCTCATTACAGAAAACTGCCCGGTCTCTGTTAATGCGCTTTCCAGCATATCAGCCATTCCTGTTCCCATACTTAATTCAGATTTTCTCCAATAATCAGTTCCAGGCGCATCTTTTGCAGTGAATTTACTTACAGCTACACGCACCTTTCCCGCGTATACAGGACTTGAAAACGAGACAACAGCAAATAATAAAGCTAAGACAACAACTAATGACTTCTCTACACATTTCATATCAGGAACCCTCCTTCTTTAGCTATTAATGTTAACAGATTACATATAACATTGAATTATGATTTTTGTCAAGCGCCCGTCACGGCAAAACGAACAAAACAAATAAATTGACTAAGAATATATCCTGTGATAGCTTTTAGTTAAAGAACAAAATAGTGCCGGGAGCGAGATTTGAACTCGCACAGGATTTCTCCCACCAGCCCCTCAAGCTAGCGTGTCTGCCAATTTCACCATCCCGGCAGGAACTTCTTGAACTTCTGTGCATAATAGCAAATTTTGATTTGATGTCAAAAAGAATTCAGGTAATTCATGCTTAAGGTTAATGAAATATTCAAAAGCATTCAGGGCGAGGGAAGCTTTGCCGGTAAACAGTGCAGTTTCGTAAGACTTACAGGCTGTAATCTCAGATGCAGCTACTGTGACACAAAGTATGCTTACAAAAAAGGGGGGAATTTATCCATAGAAGAAATAATCCGAAAAGCAAAAACACTGCAGTCAAATCTGGTAGAAATTACAGGAGGAGAGCCTCTACTGCAGAAAGAAACCTTTGAGTTGATTGACACGCTGATCAAGCAAAAATATATTGTTTTAATTGAAACAAATGGCGCTATTAGCATTAAAAATATAAATCAACACGCAATAATAATACTTGATTTGAAATGTCCGGGAAGCAAAATGAGCGCCAATACGCTGTGGGAAAACATTGAGTATTTAAGGAAAAAGGATGAGGTTAAGTTCGTGATAGGCGACAGAAAGGATTACGATTGGGCAAAAGACATAGCGGAAAAACACAACCTCGCTCAACGAGTAAACCATGTTCATTTTTCGCCCGTTTATGGTAAACTGGTTCCAAAAGAACTCGCTAAATGGATCTGCCATGATAATCTGGACGTTAGAATGCAGATTCAACTCCACAAATATATATGGAATCCAAATACGAGAGGCGTTTAGATGAAAAAGGCTATAGTTCTCAGCAGCGGAGGGATTGATTCAACAACTGCAATGGCTATTGCTAAAGCAGAAAACTACGAGTTGTACTCATTAACTCTTGATTATGGACAACGTCACAAGATTGAGATTGAAAGCGCTAAAAAAGCTGCTGATTTTTTCTGCGTTAAGGAACACAAAATTATAGTAATAGATTTAAAAAAAATTGGCGGATCAGCATTAACGGATAATATAGATATCACGACGGATAACCCATCAGACGAAATACCTGTTACATACGTTCCTGCAAGAAACACTATATTTCTTTCCATTGCTTTGGCATGGGCAGAGGTTATTGGGTCAAATGATATATTTATTGGGGCAAATATAGTTGATTATAGCGGCTATCCTGACTGCAGACCTGAGTATTTAGAGGCATTCGAAAAAGTGGCAAATCTTGGGACTAAAGCCGGTATTAAAGGGGGAAAAATAAAGATTCATGCGCCTTTACTTAGAATGTCTAAAGCAGAAATTATAAAAAAAGGCATTGAATTAGGAATTGATTATTCCATAACCTGGAGCTGTTACAATCCACGTGCCGGCTGTAAAGCGTGCGGAAAATGCGACAGCTGTAAATTTAGATTAAAGGGATTCAGGGAAGCCGGTTATAAAGATCCCATTAAATATTTCACATAGGAGGGAGCAAAATGCCTAAAGAACGCATAGATAATTTAACAATACTTGGTAAAAGCAAAATTAAATATCCCGCTTCTCCGGATAAAGCAAAGCTGGAAACATTTGAGAACAAATATTCTAAGAGAGATTATTGGATCAGCTTTGACTGTCCTGAGTTTACATCAATATGTCCTGTTACCGGTCAGCCGGATTTTGGCATAATAACAATCCGTTATATGCCTGATAAAAAATGCATAGAAAGTAAGTCTTTGAAACTATATTTGTTCTCTTTTAGAAACTTTGCTACATTTCACGAACATGTTGTCAACAGAATCCTTGACGATGTTGTAAAGGCATGTAATCCAAGAAAAGCTTTAGTTACCGGCGAATTCCTTCCCCGCGGAGGAATCAGCATCAACGTAGAGGCAAGTTATCCTGAAGAAAAAAGCGACCTAGATAATGTGTGACGTTATGTGTTAAAATGAATGTAAAATTATGAAATGAGGGAAAATAAAATATGCAAGATTTAAAAATGAATGATTTAATTTCAGAAGGTAATTTAGTATATTACATTACGAAAGAAGATGTACAACTTGAAGCCAAAAGAAGGATTGGCAGAGAGTTAGCTGACGAAGAATTCCCAATAATCAGAAAACTTTTGAGCAATGGTATTTCTACGAGTATAGATATTATTTATAATACAATCTTTACGGAAGAAATAAAGAAATAACAGAAAAATGCAAGAAATACAGACAAAAATATTGCTTGGTGATAACAAAGAGGTTTTGAGACAGTTAGGCGAAAATTCTATTGATTTAATTGTAACATCACCGCCTTATGCAGATAGAAGAAAACAAACTTATGGAGGAGTTAAACCCGAAAAATATGTAGAATGGTTTTTGCCGATAGGGCAGCAATTATTGAGAGTATTGAAACCAACAGGGACTTTTATTCTGAATATCAAGGAAAAAGCGGAAAAAAGAGAAAGAAGCAGTTACGTGCTTGAGCTGATTTTGGCTTTGCGAAATCAGGGCTGGCTGTGGACAGAAGAATTTATTTGGCACAAGAAAAATTGCTATCCCGGAAAATGGCCAAACCGTTTTCGGGACGCATGGGAGAGACTTTTGCAGTTTAATAAGGCAAAAAACTTCGCTATGTATCAAGAAGATGTCATGGTGCCGATCGGCGATTGGGCAAACGGCAGATTAAGAAATTTAAGCGCGATTGATAAAGTAAGAGATAACTCAAAAAGTGGCAGCGGGTTCGGGAAAAATATTTCAAATTGGCTGAACAGAGACAAGGTTTATCCGACTAATGTTGTGCAATTTGCTACTGTCTGCAACAATAAAAATCATAGTGCGGTTTTTCCCGAGGAATTACCGGAATGGTTTATTAAACTTTTTACCAAAAAATATGATTGGGTACTAGATCCGTTTTTGGGTTCTGGAACCACGACAGAGGTAGCGCAAAGAATGGAACGAAACTCTATCGGCATTGAGATAGTGCCTGAATATGTGGAAATGGCCAAAGCGAAAGTCATGCAAAAAGAGCAATCCTTGTTTCATCATAATAGGGTCAGTATATGAAAAAATTAGACCTAAACCAGATTTATGAATATGTAGAAGGGCATATTTCAATCTTTCATCAAAAAAGGTTGGATTATATTAAAAACAAAGTTGATCTATTGAAGATATTAAAGCAGAAAAATCCATATCTTTTCAAGGCAAAAAACGTGCTTACCGCTCAAGACTTGATTAAAGGATTTCTTGATGCTTTTTTGCAATCTCAAGAAGAAACATTGTTTGGAAACTTCATTGAGCCCAAAAACCTAGATAGAAGCCTAAAAAAAGGTAGAAAGAAGCAGGCTCTGCTGGTATAATAGCAAAAACAGAGCATCACCCAATGGGTGAAAAACGGAGATAAAGATGCTATTAACAAAAAAGATGTCACAAGTCAGA
>JAUWOV010000060.1 GCA_030611945.1 bacterium
CCATTTCCTCTAATCCAAAATGCTCCATGCAATGACCTGCCCAGCTTAACCCCATCTTTCCCGTTACTCCTTCTTCAGTTCTGTTTAATCTGACTTGTGACATCTTTTTTGTAAATAGCATCTTTATCTCCGTTTTTCACCCATTGGGTGATGCTCTGTTTTTGCTATTATACCAGCAGAGCCTGCTTCTTTCTACCTTTTTTTAGGCTTCTATCTAGGTTTTTGGGTATAAACAACACAAAGGTAATACCTGCCAGATTGATAGGGATAAAAGAAGCTACAGGAGCCCGCATAGAAATACTGCTAATCAGAGATTTGGGCAATAATATATGGAATGTGCTTGCAAAACCGTCAAAAAGACTCAAGAAAGGAACAATCATTAATTGCGATAAGAATCTTTCTGCAAAAGTCATAGAAAAGAATGAGGACGGTCTAGTAAGGCTTAAGTTTAGTTTTACAGGTAATTTCATGGAAATTATATCTAAAATTGGTCAGGTTCCTCTTCCTCCATATATAAAAAGGTCAAGTATCAAACTCTATGATACTGAAAGATACCAGACAGTTTATGCCAGAGAAGCTGGATCTATTGCTGCGCCAACTGCAGGACTGCATTTTACAAAAAAGTTGTTGGATGAAATCAAAGAAAAAGGAATTCAAATTGCTGAGGTAACACTTCATGTGAGCATTGGCACATTTAAGCCTGTTACAGAGATAGAAATAGAAAAACACAGGATGCAGTCAGAATATTATGAGATAACAAAAGAGACATTTTCCACAGTAAAGAGAGCTATTCAGAAGCAAAAGAGGATAATAGCAGTTGGAACAACAAGTGTGAGAGTTCTTGAGTCAGTGGATTTCAACTCTGATAATCCAAAGAAAAATCTTTCAGCATGGACAGACCTTTTTATATATCCCGGATATAAGTTTAAGGTGGTAGATGCCATTATCACAAACTTTCATCTTCCAAAATCAACTCTATTGATCTTGATACACGCCTTTGCAGGTAAAAAACTTATAACAAAAGCGTATAAAGAGGCAATTAAAAAGGAATATAGGTTCTATAGTTATGGAGATGTAATGTTTGTCACATAACAACGTTATAGTTTAGTTACAAAAAGTTGATTTTTCCAACTTTTTTTGCGTTTTTACTTTTATATGTAGAAACGCCACGACAATTCAAGCTCGCTGTCGCCTCCTTTCCAGCTTGATTGTTATTGGTATATATTATCATTTTTCTGTAAAATTAAAAGAATTATTTAAAAATTCCCCCAACCCTCTGCGGTTGACAGAAATCCATCGATCGTGATATGATAATACCATAAGTTATCGATAGGAGATAAGTCATGCAAACAGTAACAGTATCACCCAAGTTTCAGGTAGTAATACCTCGTGCCGTTCGTGATTCAATGCATCTTCGTCCTGGGCAAAAGATGCAGGTTGTAGAATATGACGGAAGAATTGAATTAGTTCCTGAACAAGATATTACTGAACTTCGTGGATTTCTGAAAGGAATCAACACGAAATTCAAACGAGAAAAAGACAGAGTATGAACATCGTCGATTCTTCCGGCTGGCTGGAATACTTCACGAATGGACAAAATGCCAAGCGTTTTATGTCTGTCCTCAAAGATATAGAATTGCTCGTGGTTCCCGTAATTACAATCTATGAGGTTTTTAAAGTAGTATTGCGAGAAAGAGGAGAAAACGAGGCATTAGTGGCGGCAGCCGCCATGCAACATGCTCCAGTTGTAGACTTAACTGTCGAACTTGCACTTTCTGCAGCAAAACTCAGTTTGCAACATCGCTTACCAATGGCTGACTGCATTATTCTCGCTACTGCCCAACTTCACAACGCAACCATTTGGACCCAGGATTCTGATTTTAAAGGCATACATGGAGTAAAGTATTTTTCCAAGAACTAGAAAGTAGACAACCGCAATTCCGGTGGGCATGAGTATTAGCACAGGAATACAACAAATTTTTGGCAATGACAGGAGGGATGTTTTAAAATGAAGATAACCAGTTTCAACCAGATGAAAGAGATAGATCGTATTGCTATAGAAAAGTATGGCATCAATAGTCTGAATCTTATGGAAAATGCGGGATGCGCAGTTGGCAAGAACGCAGAAGAGATGCTGGTTGAAATAGAAAGGAAAAGCAGAAGTGTCCTTATAGTCTGTGGAAAAGGCAATAATGGGGGAGACGGCTTTGTTGCAGCGCGTTATCTTTTTAATTCAAAACGTAGTAAAAAAGCAGATGTTAAAGTAGTGGTTCTGGGTAGTATTAAAGATTTAAAAGGTGATGCGAAAATAAATTTTGATGTTCTGAAGAAGATGTATGCTGATATATTTGAAATCGTTGAATTAAAACAGTTGCAAAAAACGAAATATGTTTTTTCTCATGCCGGCTTAATAATAGACGCAATCTTTGGTATCGGATTAAAAGGCGCAGTAAGAGGCGTAGCGCTTGAGGTAATTAAGCTCATAAACATGTTAAAATCAAACAGGGTGCTTTCTGTTGATCTGCCTTCAGGACTTTATGAGGGTTTTGATGAAAAGAGAGGTGTTTGTATTCAAGCTGACAGAACGGTTACTTTTGGTCTGCCCAAAAAAGAGCTATTAATTTATCCCAGTATTAAATTTGCTGGTAATCTTATTATTCAGGATATAGGTCTTCCCGAAAAACTCTTAATAGATCCAAAGCTAAAACTAAATTTAATGGTCCATAGTGAGTTATCTTCTCTTATTCCTAAGCGGCCGGTTAATTCACATAAGGGCACCTTTGGACATGTATTTATTATAGCTGGCTCCAGAGGGCTGACAGGCGCGGCAGCTCTAGCTAGTCTTGGAGCTCTTTATTCTGGCACGGGTCTTGTTACGCTCGGAATTCCCGAGAGTTTGAATTCCATTATGGAAATGAAGCTGACAGAGGTTATGACAAAACCTTTGGCTGAAACCGCAAGCGGAAGCTTTAGTAAAAAGGCAAAAAAAGAAATATTGGATTTTTCGTCCAGGGTTGATGTTGTTGCTATAGGTCCTGGAATTTCCACAAATACAGAAACAAGTTCTTTGGTTTGTGAATTAATAGAATCATTGGAAAAACCGGTTATAATTGACGCAGATGGAATTAACGCTCTTGCTGGGCATGTATCAATACTTAAGAATAGAACATATCCCACAATTATAACTCCTCATCCCGGCGAAATGGCAAGACTTATTGAAAAAGACATATCTGAAGTCGTTTCGGATAGAATAGGCGCAGCAGAAAAGTTTGCAGTTACGTATAAAACTATTACCTTATTAAAAGGCGCAAGAACAATTATTGCTGATGAAAAAGACAATGTTTACATAAATCCCACGGGCAATCCTGCTTTAGCTATAGGTGGAATGGGAGATGTTCTTACAGGGCTTATCTCAGGACTGGTTGCGCAAGGTCTTTTCGGACTAGATGCAGTCAAACTCGGAGCATATTTACATGGCTTAGCAGCAGATATATGGAAAGAGGAAAACAAGTTGGACAGATGTCTAACTGCTACAAAATTAATAAAGTATATTCCTAAAGCTTTTGTCAAATTACAGAAAATAAGAAAAAACTCATAGCTGAATAAAACCCAGCCTCACGAAATCTTGCCATTTAAATTAAAGCATGTATAATGACGGAGTTATTTTGCAATGCCGGTGTAGCTCAGTTGGTAGAGCAGCTGATTTGTAATCAGTTAAATATATTTTCCGCAACTCCTTATCTATCAACACAATCTAATCACAGCATATGGATTTAATTGCTTTTTTACTTCGGAAATTTTAGGGCTATTTAGGAGTATTTTGAGTTAAAAAGGGCACAAAATAGACACAAAAAAACAAGGATGTAATTACAAAATTCTAACAGGTTTCTTAAATATTTTTAACTTTGGAATATCCCCAGGTCTTGGAGCTTTACCTTTTAATGATATGCCGCTTTCAACCCAGCCTATAAAGCAATATTCGCTACAAAAGAATTCTTTTACATCTGCTGATACTCTGCCTATAATGTTTTTGAATAGCGACTTATAATCATATTCCACACCAACCTGCAACAAAGCCCATTCGCCTATTTTATTTCGATGACTATTGTATTCATCTTTTAAAGGATACCACCAGACCTTCCCACTGAATTTCATCAGACGTCTTGAAAGCAACCTCAAGACAATCCCGGGACCTAACGCTTCAAGCAGGAAACGCCTGTCAATTAGATTTCCATATTCACCAAGAGATATAACAAGAGAAGCGTGATTGACATTAGCCTTGCTGAATCTTCTTATGAGCCAGCCGACAACACTTCTGCTTTGCCATAATATGCAATCTCCTGTTTGTAATTGGTCTCGATATTTCAGGTATGTTTTTAATTTATCTTTCATAATTTACTCATCTCTCCATATTTGAGAACTGCACGAAGCAGTGCCTGTTCCATAATTTTACGAGTCTCTGGATTTTCAAATAAAGCAAAGATGCTTTGTTCTAGTATTCTGCGAGTTTGCTTATGATCAAGAAGCTCGTGGATAGTTTTTGTAACTATCTCTGGAAATGTTTTCATTATTTATTTCCATTATTTTTTACAGCTTTAAAAATGTCATCTAAACGTTCATGTATATGTTTGACTGTGCCCAATTGCTCTGTTCTAAACTGCTTTGTATCATTTTTATATTCCTTTAACATTTCTTTGAGTTCTTCTCTGTCTTCCTTGCAGGATGTAGTCGTAACATAATTTTCCCTTGTGGATTGTAATTCTTTTCTATTGTTATCAATAGTCCTACTGCAATTAGTTACCTGCTTAAACAAATACCCCATACTTAAAATAAAAATACCACCTACTACTGGATTGATTACACTGATGTCCATTAGTTAGTTCCTTTCTTCGCACCAAAGTAAAATCCGAGAACACTACCTAAAATACCTGTTAGTCCTGTTGGTATTTCTCCGTTTAATATTATAGTTGCTAATGCCACTCCTGTTATGCTTAGAGCTAAAATTGCCCTTACACTTCCGGCCGGTAAATTTAAACTAGACTTCTCCATTATTATTTTCCTCCAAATTTAAAGTTATTCCTGCTTTGTGGTAAAGCTCCTTAATTACAAGTTCAAGTTTGGCTTTCAATTTTTCAATTTCCTGCTCTAGCTTGCTTGTTTTTTCTATACAACTTAGCTTCATTTACCGATACCCACATTATTGGGTTTTGCTACCATGAAGAATGACATAAACTTCTCAAAGAAACTTGGCTTCATGGTTTTAATTTTAACTACACTGCCGTCTTTTGTTGTTACCTCTGCCTCTACTTGCCCTCTGGTTAGCACATCAAACCCTTTGCCTACAATAGGCTTCCTATTAAAGACATGTCCCTGCTTCATAGACGCGCTTATATCTGTTTCTTTTGGTCTCTCTGTATAACAAATCCTTGTGGTCCCACATCCTGAAAGCATCAATGCTATGCTTGTGGCTATTACCAACTTTCCTATCTTCATCTCATTATCCTTTCCATATTGCTACGATTATTGTCGCTATCACTACTACTATCGTTACGATTACCAGCTTTTTCATATCACCATCTCCTTGTTATTATTATTGTTTACCATAACCAAAACATCCACCAAGCTGGCTTCTTTCCAGCTTTAACCTTAAACGCATTTACCATTTCTGCTGACCAGACATAAACTTTTTCCCAGTCAGTGCCATCAAAATAAATCATAATATTTTCATCCAAAACATTAGTTCCCATATCTGTATCTGCGGCAACAAAATCCCATGCTGACCCATTCCATTCAGCAATAGCACTGTCATGTCCTGCCCAATCACCTGCTCCGGGGGATTTAACAATATATTTACTCTTTGTTGATGGAGAGGCAGGAGGCTCAGATAAGTCTCTGTCCTGAACAAACTTTTGCCAATTAAAATTATAAATAGTAGTATCCCCTCTAGTGCCTAAACCGCCAGACATAGTTGTTATATTAGGGTCAGCTGAATAAACACCATCAGAGTCTATAGAGTATATTCTGCACACATAATATGTATTAGCTAAAAACATTGCGGTCGTTCCTGCCTCTATTGAACTGATTATCTTTTCTCTTGTTACTGTTCCAATCCCTACTTCAACTTCCTCTACGGTTTGCCAGCTACTACCTATATCACTATCAGCATATGCGGCTCCATCCTCATCAGTATCCTCCCAATATTGAATCCAGTATTTAACAGCGTCTCCATAAACTTTCCCTTTAAAAGTTATAGGAGCATAAACTTCATCACCTTCTTTAGGATACAGTAATTGGGTTGCTTCTTTCTCATGAAGGTTAGTGCTTTTAGTTAGCATTTCTAAACTATCTTCATCAGGATCAGTTTCTATAAAACACAGCTCACCGATAATTCCACTATCGTCCCCTAAAGCATCATCTACAGAATCAATCCATGCCATAACTTCCGTATCACTCATTGTTCCTGCCTCAATAGCTGCTACATTTGTGTTTAAATCTGCTACTTCAGGTTCGTCTTTAAGAATGGTAGCTATGTTTGCCATAGTTAAGGCTTTCTTTGCCTCTAAATAAGCCTTATGGATATCTCCATCACTTAAATAGCCAATGGTAATAAGCAACTGACTTGTTAGCACTTCCCATTCATTTGAAACTGTCATTTCTTTATTGACTACTTTTTGTAGCTTTAATAATACATCCTTCTGGAAATGATAAGTTCCAACACTTTCTCCAGCACTATCCTTTATAGGATTAAACATCTTCCTAAAGAGATTATAGCCATCCAAAAATTCTTGACTTACGGCAAAGTCAAAATCTTCTGCTGTTAAAGTATCTCCGTCAAGAGCAAAGCAATCGCCTATCGTCATATTGAACAATTGCCTTGCTATAGGTTTTGTTACCAGTCTTATTGGGGATTTTCCTATAATTACAAAAAACAATGCTGATATTAAATAAATTATTAAGAGCTTTTTTAGTTTCTTCATTTTACTTTATTATACTTCCCAACCAATCCCAATCTCCATATACAGAGTCAGTAGCGTTATAAACTCTCTTCCAAATGTTATACATAGTATTTTTAGACAAAACACTCTGCCCAGTGGTATATTGAACCATCAAATGATTGTGTAAATAATCTATGCCCTCAGCAGGTATTTGCACTATATTGTTAGGTGAGAAATATACCCAGTTAGCTTGATCATCTTTGCTTTCTTTATCTACAACATAAATGCCTGTATCAGCGCAATTACCTTCTCCTACTCTAATTTGGAAGTGTTGAAGATAAGTATCTCCATCATCCCATGTCATTCGAAAAGGCAAAGGAACTTCATCTACCCAATGTAATTCCGTGTTTATTTTATTTGCAGACCATAATTTTGTATCAGCTGTTGAGCTATCGTCAATTTCTCTATGCTTAGTTAGATTGTCAACATGTGTTCTTAACTCAGCAGCAGTTACTTCATTTGCACCGCCATCGTCAAGTTTCTGGTCAGTTCCTTGTGTATGTTTTTTAGTAACTGCATCCTCTATGTCTGCACCTGCGGAAGTTATATCGGCTAGTTCATTTACATTATCAGCTTTTTTCATAAAGGTTGCTTCAAAGGTTGCGTCTAAGTCTGTATCGGTATTTTGAGAATGTTTTTTATCATCAGCATCTTCCAGCTTTGACTCTGTTATCTTATCTGTCTGTCTTATTGCCTCGCCAGGAGCCGCAGGAGCCGCCAGATGAGTAACTTGATTTGTGTCCATATTCACATCCTCTGATATATCCAAGTCAAGAATAGGATTTTTCGCTGTACCTGAGTTACTGAGGTTCGTGCCCGGTGTGATCGTTTGCACTCCTGTATCCGCTGTAGTAATATCATCCTCTAAATCTCGCAAGATGTTATAGAGGTCTTTAGTGGTATAACCTCGCAAGAACTTTGTTGTCAGGTTATCTGCGCTTAACGCATAAGTCCCAAACGCCAAAACCAGACAAAGACTTACTGCTACTCCTATTAACTTTTTATTCATAATACATTCTCCTTTTAATTAGTTGTTATTTTGCGCCAATCCGCGCCGTGATAAATAAATAATCCACTATCTGTTGCTTCTGCACTCCAATAAAGCCAGCCTTCCTCTGCATTTGCTGGTACATTTGCTAATGGTGTCATTTTAATTACTTCGTAAATTGTGCAAGTATCCATTCGTGCTTGGTCTAAATTTAAAATCGTGGTTGTATCTTCTACGCCTTTGTCTAATTTCTCATCTAATAAAACATCGGCCTCATCCTCAGTATAATATCTATCGTCATGATCATGTGGTGTGTCTGCTTTATCTAGTAAAAGAGTATCTACTTGTGTCTGTGTATATAAAAGACTACTGTCATATTCTAATTGCTCATCTCCCCCTGATAGTCCAGTTCCCGCCATATCTGACACACCGTGTCTTGTTATTAGGTCAAAGTAGATGACATCGTTTGTTTTTAGGATGTAACGCCCAGCAGTAATGCCAATTCCTGTTGTGAAAAGAACAAGGACCATGGCTAGAATAATTTTGTCTTTTAGTTTCATCTTGATATATCTCTTATGTTTTGGTATTGTTTAGGTATGAAAATTAAACATATCGTTTTAATCATAATTGCATACCTTATTTTGTGCGTTAGTTTTTATATGCTTTGTCCTAAGTATCAAATCAATTCCTCTTATCGTTGTAATCGTATAACAGGTAAAGTTCTTCCCATTTCATGGTGTAAATGACTTTCTTTATTTAAAATATTTTCCTTTGGGTTTGGGTTTTCTTTGTTCTGATTGCCATTTTGTTTGAAGCAATCTTAATATACTTGTATCTTCGCCTGTGAATATATCATTAAATTTAGCGTATTCTTCTCTTAGATTTTTAGCAGGAATACGAAGAAACATCAAAGCTGTATCTGTTAAATTCTCAGCATCTTTTTTATTTGCTTCTCCCTTTATCCAATCATTAGCACTTTTAATTGTGCGTTGATATATATATTTAGCTTCTCCAATAAGCGTGCTCGGATCAAACGGAAGCATATCTTTCCACTTTTTATCGTCTCTTCCAAGCAATAAAGGTATTATTACACCAAGAATTGCGGTGCAAATTGCATATTCAATTATTTTTCCATATCCCATGAATCCTGAAATCGGAGAGAATACAGTTCTTGATATTAAAGAAATCGGATTTATATTCCCTCTGCTTAATTCATATAAAGCTGGTAGTGCGAAATGATAAGTGAATACTCTTTTAGCCATTTTCTCAAAATTCTTTTTACTCCATTTATTACCGCTGTTTATCCAAGTATTTACTGCTTCGTAGCCCTTTGCTCTATACATTTCTTGTGCTTGTTGAAAAGAACCAGCTATTCTTATATAAGGATGTTGTTGCATTATAAAGTTTTTTAATTCAGGCAATGCGGATTGCTGTGTTGATATTACGAAATTTTCTGCGTCTTGCATTGCTCTTTTATCTGCCTCTACTCTTCCCATATTACTAGCTGTATATTTATTAAAATTATAATCATAAGTGGTATATGCTGCGCCAATAACTCCGGTCATATCTCCAACTTTAGTGAAAAACATTGCAGTATTAGTCATAGAAAAACCGTATTTCTTAAACTTCCGAACATCCGCTTCAAATAAACCCCTTGAGAAGTTTGCTCTCTTGTGCCTCAATCTTATTAAGGGACTTCTCATCATCAATCTATATCCTTTTCTAGGTGCTACTATAAACTTGCCTAATCCTTTTGAGAAGTCGGCTACGGAAATTTCCGCTATTGAAGCAACAAAAGAAGTTCCTTGAGATAATACGTTCCTTGATTTCGCACCAATAAAAGCAACGGATAATGTCTGTCTAATATAATCAGCCCCTTTTGCCATTACATCGTTAGAACTTTTCAGACCATTAGCAGTAACATCAAATGAATTTAATAAATGCCTATATGAAGAACCACCGTATTTTTCTATAAACTCACTTTTAAAATCTCTACTCATTATAACTGACTTAGCGTTCATAAGGGCTTTGTCATAAGATATGAACTTTAAAATATCTGTTCGCCCTTTAATGTATTTCATCCAGCCATCAGAAATTATTAGTGGATTATCATTTTTAACTCTCTTAATAAAAGATTTGGGAGATAGCACTGTTTTTTGACTATATTCAGGATTAAATATATCTCCGCCTCTTTGTTTAGAACCCATATATCGCCTTCTCATTGCCCAATATCCGCCCTTAGTGTATGGGAAAGGCTTGTTGTATTTCTCTATATAAGCCTTGTTCATTTTATTAGTAAGCTCTATGTCTTTTATGTTTTTCCACATATAATCAGCTATTTGCTTTGATTCCTTGCTCATAGTTTTACTTATTGATTCTATTGCCTTGTCAGTCATATGAAAAACTCTTCTCTTTACATCCTGCCCGCCAATATAAATGCCTTGTTTTTTCATTGCCTCTAAATTTTCTGTTGCTCTAGTAGAATTATATATATCAATCATTTCAAGACTGGTAAACCATAAGTCTATATCCTCTACATATACCTGTTTGGCTAGTTTGCCTATTTGTAAATCAAGCAAAGTCCCTTTTTTCTTAAAAACACTTTCTAGGAATTTCTTGTCTTTCTCTATGTATTTATTGTCTTCCACCATATATTCTTTATTGGCTTCTGAAATGGGTTGATAGATAACATCTTTATAAAATCTTCCCCCTTTAATAGAATCCAATAGACCAATAATCTGCAAAAATCCTCTATCAAGCATGTCTGGTTTAGCCATAGTAAGAAACTCTTTTACTTTTCTTTTCATAGCCCAAAAACCTAGATAGAAGCCTAAAAAAAGGTAGAAAGAAGCAGGCTCTGCTGGTATAATAGCAAAAACAGAGCATCACCCAATGGGTGAAAAACGGAGATAAAGATGCTATTAACAAAAAAGATGTCACAAGTCAGA
>JAUWOV010000025.1 GCA_030611945.1 bacterium
TGGAGAGGCGGATCAAGCAATCTTATTGTAACCGGCAGACCATTCATTGCCTTAAATATACCTAAAAAATCATCTCTCTGCATTGGAAGAAGCTTTGCAAGCGCATTTTCCCTGCCGCTTACATCGTCTGCGAGTATCATCTCCCGGACAGCCTTAATCCTGTCTCCTTCAAAGAACATGTGTTCCGTCCTGCATAGACCGATGCCTTTTGCACCAAATTTTCGCGCTACTTCGGCATCTTGAGGAGTGTCAGCATTAGTTCTTACCCCAAGTTTTTTGATCTCATCAACCCATTTCATTAATGTATCAAAGTCGCCTGAAAGGTCCGGTTGAATTGTTGGAACCTGCCCAAGCATAACCTCTCCTGTTGAACCGTCAAGAGAAATCCAATCTCCTTTTTTAACAATAGCATCGCCTACAACAAACTCTTTCTTTTGATAGTTTACTTTAATTGCTCCGCAACCGGCTACACAACATTTCCCCATACCGCGCGCAACTACTGCCGCATGAGAGGTCATGCCGCCTCTGGCAGTAAGTATACCTTGCGCCGCATTCATCCCTCCAATATCTTCAGGAGATGTTTCAATACGAACAAGTATTGTCTTTTCTTCACTCACGGCTTCTGCATCATCAGCATGAAAAACAACTTTTCCGCTAGCAGCTCCCGGAGAAGCAGGCAATCCTTTTGCCAATATTTTTTTCTCCGCTTTGGGATCAAACATCGGATGAAGAAGTTGGTCCAATTGCGCAGGCTCAACTCTGGAAACAGCCGTCTTCTCATCAATCAGTCCCTCTTTAACCATTTCAACAGCAATCCTTATTGCCGCCATTGCCGTTCTCTTGCCTGTTCTTGTCTGAAGCATCCATAACTTATCCTTCTGGATAGTAAACTCAATATCCTGCATATCCTTATAGTGGTCTTCCAGCTTATTATAAATACCCTCTAACGTCTTGTATGCATCCGGCATCACTTCCTGAAGTGTCTTTTGCTCAGAACTGGTTTTTGTGGACTCGTTTACAGGCTGTGGAGTCCTGGTACCTGCAACAACATCTTCACCCTGTGCATTTATCAGATACTCTCCATAAAACTTGTTTTCTCCTGTTGCAGGATCTCTTGTAAAAGCTACGCCTGTTCCGGAATCATCACCCATATTCCCAAATACCATTACCTGAACATTAACCGCTGTGCCCCAATCCCCCGGAATATTATTCATTTTCCTGTATTTTACTGCCCTTTCAGTATCCCATGAGCCAAAAACTGCATCAATAGCTCCCCGTAACTGTTTCCAAGGATCATCGGGAAAATCCATGCCTCTTTTCTCTTTAACCATTGCTTTAAACCTTGCTACAAGATCCTTTAAGTCGTCTGCATTAAGCTCAGTATCAAAATTAATATTCTTCTCTTCAATTATTACCTCAAACGGGTCTTCATCTTCTTTCGTCTCTGGCTTCATTCCAAGAACAACGTCCCCGTACATCTGAACAAACCGTCTGTATGCATCCCATACAAAACGGGCATTACCAGACCGAGCAACTAATCCTTCTATAGTTGTGTCATTAAGCCCAAGGTTGAGTATTGTATCCATCATGCCTGGCATCGAGACACGCGCCCCTGAACGCACTGATACAAGCAGAGGATTGCTGGAATCGCCAAATTTAGCTCCCATTATCCCTTCAACCCCGCTCATTGCCTCCTTCATCTGCTCCTCAAGCTCTGAAGGATAACTGCGATTATTCTTATAATAGGCATCACACACATCTGTAGTAATTGTAAATCCGGGAGGAACCGGTATGCCAAGATTACTCATCTCAGCCAGATTTGCTCCTTTACCGCCCAAAAGATTCTTCATTCCGGTATTTCCTTCAGCTTTTCCATCTCCAAAAAAGTATACGCACTTGCTCATATATTACCCCTTTCTTAATTTAAAAAATTTTCCCGCTAAAACTAACATAAACACTGGTGACTTTCAACAGCTAAAACTAATTATCCAACTCTCACAATATCCGCTCCTAAAGAACACAGCCTTTGTTCTATTCTTTCATATCCTCTGTCTATCTGCCGAATATTGTGTATCGTGCTTTTACCCCTTGCGCACAGAGCTGCTATAATGAGCGCCATTCCAGCTCTGATATCAGGACTTATAATCTCACATCCATGTAAATCGGAAGGACCGACAATCACTGCTCTGTGAGGATCGCACAAAACAATCTTTGCTCCCATACTAATCAATTCATCAACAAAGTATAGGCGGCTTTCAAACATCTTCTCAAATATTAGAACCGTGCCCTCCGCCTGAGTAGCGCTAACAAGCGCTATGCTTACAAGATCTGCCGGAAATCCCGGCCATGGAGCATCGTCTATTTTATGTATTGCTCCGCCAATATCCGTAACAATTTTTATATTTTTCTGTGCGGGAACAAAAACATCGCTTTTATCTATCTCCAATCTTATCCCGAGTTTTTCAAAGACCAAGAAGATTGCTCTCATGTGTTCTACCGGCGCATTTTTTATTAACAATTCACTATGTGTAGCCGCGGCAAGTCCTATAAAGCTTCCTGCCTCAATGTGATCCTGAGATATTTGGTACTCTCCACCATTTAAACGCTTCACTCCTTCTATCGTTAAGATATTACTGCCTATGCCTGATATTTTTGCGCCAAGAGAATTAAGGAACTTACATAAACCCTGCACATGAGGCTCTGAAGCTGCATTAACTATCGTGGTTTTTCCTTTTGCAAACACGGCTGCCATTATTGTGTTTTCCGTTGCCATAACACTTGCCTCATCCAGAAAAATATCCGCGCCGTGAAAACCTGTTTCAATTTTTAAATCATAATCATCTCCAACATTTATGTGAGCACCCAGAGCCTCCAGAGCAAGCAGATGTGTATCAACTCTGCGCCGCCCTATTCTATCTCCTCCGGGCTTTGGCAATTTCACTCTGCCGCATCTTATCAGAATAGGCGCCGCAAACAGAAATGAGCCTCTTATTCGATGGCACAACTCAGGATTCAGCTCCACTTTTTCTATAGATAACGCCTTAATTAAATACTCATGCTCTTCTGGTTTTTCTACCTCCACTCCAATGTCACGCATAATCTCAACCATGTCCCGAACATCACCAATATCAGGTACATTCTTGAGCCTGACAGCTTCCTCTGTCAGAAGAGCCGCTGCCAGTATTGCTAACGCTTCATTCTTATTTCCGGCAGGGGTTATTTCTCCTTTTAACCGTCTCCCCCCTTGTATAATCAGCTCTTCCTGCATATCTCTTTCCTCTCATTTCTATTGCTTGCCGATTCTATCATAAGAGATTTCCTTATGCCAGCCAATTTCTTGACATTTCCGATGTTATACAAAATAAATAGCACAAAAAAATAAAAATTTGTTATAATAATGGACAGAAATAATTTAAGGAAAGAAAATGGTTAGAGATCGTAATCAAGTTATAAGTTATTTAAAAAAATTTAAAGAAGAAAAAACTTCTAAGTATCATATTGAACGCATTGGTGTTTTTGGATCAGTTGCAAAAGAAACTGCTACCGAAAAGAGTGATTTAGATATCGTGGTAAAGCTTAGAAAACAAGATCTATTTGATATTATTGGAATAAAACAAGATTTAGAAGAAGGTTTAAATGTTTCTGTAGATATAGTTAGTTATAGAGAGCAAATGAATGCCTTTTTGAAAAAAAGAATTGATGAGGATGCGATTTATGTATGACAAAAATCTTGCCAAGGAAATATTGAATCAAATATGCAATAGTGCAAAACTTGTTTTAGAAAGATTTGAACCAATCAAATCAGTAAATGACTTTACAAATAATATTGTTGGCATGGAAAAACTTGATTCTATTTGCATGCAACTAATTGTTATTGGAGAAGGACTAAAAAATTTAGATAAAGTTACCGACAATGCTCTCTTGCCAAAATATCCTCAAGTTGAATGGAAAAAAGCAAAAGGTCTTCGTGATATTATTAGTCATCATTATGTTGATATTAATGCTGAAGCTATCTACGATATATGTGAAAATAAAATTAAGACATTAAAAGATACTCTTGAATTGATTCTATCTGATTTAAAATAAAAGCAATACATGGTGTTTAAAAAATCATGAATAAAAAATATATTATTGAAGAGATAATTAGAACAGCAAAAGAAAACAATGGGCTTTCTTTAGGACAAGCCAGATTTGAAAAAGAAACAGGTATTAAAATAACTGATTGGTATGGAAAGCATTGGGCTAAATGGAGTGATGCAATCAAAGAAGCTGGTTTTAAACCAAACAAATTACAATCTGCTTATACTGAGGAGTATATCATTGGATATGTGGTATCTCTGATAAAAGAAATAAATCGTTTCCCCACAGAGGGTGATTTTCGATTGAAAGCATATAACACAAAAGGTTTCCCCTCACACAATACAATCAGCCGATTAGGTAGAAAATCTATCCTAATAAAAAAGGTTTTCAATTATTGTCAAAATAAACCTAAATATAAAAATATAATTAAAATTTGCAAAACATCCATGCCTTCCGAAGAAAAACAAAATAAAAATATCGTAGAAGAAATCAATATATCATTTGGCTTTATATACTTAATGAAATCGGGGCGTTTCTATAAAATAGGCAAATCTGGTTGTGTTGAAAAAAGAAATTATGAAATCGGAATAAAATTACCAGAAGATTTAGAGATAATACATAAAATAAAAACGGATGATCCTAATGGAATAGAAACCTATTGGCATAAGAGATTTGCTGACAAAAGGAAAAAAGGTGAGTGGTTTGACTTATCGTCTGGCGACATTAAAGCATTTAAAAGAAGAAAATTTATGTAAAATAGCTATCCCTGCTTATAACCTAAAGCACCAAAGAGAGCCCTTGCCTTATCCAATGTTTCCTGATATTCACTTTCAGGATCAGAATCAGCAACAATCCCTCCTCCTACTTGAAAACAAATTTCATTCTTTTTGGCAACTAATGTACGAATAAGTATATTCAAATCCATCTCACCGGAAAAACTTAAATATCCAAGAGACCCGGTATATATTCCTCTTCTTGTTGGCTCAAGCTCCTCGATTATTTCCATAGCCCTGATCTTTGGCGCGCCGGTAATAGATCCTCCGGGAAAACATGCTCTTAACAGGTCAATCCTATCTTTTCCCTTACTTAACCTGCCTCTAACAGTAGATGTTGTCTGAAAGACTGTAGAATATTCCTCAATATCTCTTTTACGTTCCAGACATACGGATCCGTATTCGCATACCCGACCTATGTCATTTCTCTCAAGATCAACAATCATCATAAGCTCCGCCTTGTCTTTCTCGCTCTTTAACAAATCATTCTTCAATCTCTCATCCTCTTCTTGTGTCTTTCCTCTTGGTCTGGTCCCTTTCATTGGCCTTGTTCTGACAACACCATCCTTCAAATAAAGGAATCTTTCAGGAGATGCGCTTATAATAGATTCTTCTCCAAAATTCAGAAAGCCTCCAAAAGGAGCAGGATTTATTTTAGTAAGACGCTTATATAACTCAAAACTGTCCATGCATAAATCACAGGTAAATCGTTGAGATAAATTCACCTGATATATATCGCCTGCAGCAATATACTCTTTTATCTTATCTACAATGTTTAGATAAGAAGCTTTTGTAAAATTGGAAAGGATATCTTCTCCATTAATAATAGAAGAAGAAACAATGGAGTTATTGGACTGTTTGCCTTTTAATTCCTTCAACCTGCCTAAAACCAGTTTTAACCTTTCTTCTGCTCTCTTCTCTCTTTTAAGCCCTTTCTCAGGAAAGCCTGTTGATACTACGTAAAACCGGTCTTTACTATAGCTATATGCAATTGTCAAATCATAAAAAGCCAAACAACAATCAGGAACACCACTATCATTCTTAGCTTTATTTGGTATTTTCTCCAGTGTTCTTCCAAGATCGTACGAGAAATACCCTACGCACCCTCCGCAAAAAGGCACTGGAGAAATAGCATTTTCTATTTGATAATCAGACAATATTCTTTTTATAACTTCTAATACATCTGCATTTTTTAATACGTCTGACGAATCTTTACGCGCAATCTTAACATCTGATCCCTCTGCCCTTACCAACAGGAAAGGATCGCTTCCTATAAAAGCGTATTCGCCAAGCCCATATTCATGCGTTCCGCTATCCAGAATAAACGAACAAGCAGATGTTCTAAATATCTCATATACTTGAATAGGATAAAAATCTAATCTTATCTCTTCAATTAAGGGAATCATAAAATAACTCTAACATAGCCATTATTTAGTAGCTCTAGCAGTAACAAATCAAGAAGATTAATACTAGATGTCAAGCTAAGAATTTTTTAACCAAGTTTCTTCTCTAATTTTCTTACTTTTTGAGAAAGTTCTTGAATGGTCTTGTATATTTCCGGCAGGCGATTTCGATACGCTTTAATCTTTTGCTCTTCTTTGAGCGGTATAGCGGGATAACCGGATACGCACATGTTGGGACTGATGTTTTTAGTTACTGCCGATTTGGCGGTTATTATTGCATTATCACCAATTTTTATATGTCCTGCAAGTCCGGCTTGTCCTGCAATAGTAACTTTATTCCCCAATGTTGTAGATCCTGATATACCAACCTGCGCAACAATCACACAATGCTCGCCAATTTCTACGTTATGCGCAATTTGAACAAGATTATCAATCTTAGTCCCTTTGCCGATTCGCGTTTTTCCAGCTGTAGCTCTATCAATAGTAACATTAGCTCCAATTTCAACATCGTCTTCAATAGTTACTGTGCCAAGCTGTGGAACCTTCTTATGACAGGTTCCTTTGATTGGTGTAAAGCCGAATCCATCACTTCCAATTACTGCACCATTGTGGATTATTACATTATTCCCTATTATTATTCTTTCCCTTATGCTTACATTTGCGTAGATTAATGTATTAGCGCCTATCCTGGTGCCGTTACCTATGAAGACTCCAGGGCAAATAACAGAATTGTCTCCTATTTGTACATCATTGCCTAAAACAACATGCGCGTCTATGGTAATATTCTTTCCTAGCTTAGTATTCTTTCCTATAACAGCAGTCTTGTGAATACCAGGCAAAGGCATTTCCTTGTTTATCTGTAGATATTCCATTATCTTAACAAACCCAATATACGGATTGTCTGTACGTATTACAGGTCTCCCATTTTTATCCGTCTTTTTATCAACAATGATTGCTGAGGCTTTGGTAGTTCTCAAGAGAGGATAATAACGAGCATTTGCCAGAAATGTTATATCTCCCTTTTTCGCTTCTTTTATACCTGAAACGCCTGTTATAACCATACTGGTATCCCCTTCAACCTTCCCGTCTATAAGCCGGGCAATTTGCGCAAGGGTCATGTTTAATATATTAGTCATAGATTGTATTCTACACTTTCCCAAAGTCGTCAACAACTTCTTTTTTTATTTCAATATATGTAGTTTTGTTTTCTGGTTGGGATGTTTTTTCTTCATAAGCTGCGATATAAAACGGCAAATTTTTTTGTCCAATTATGGAACTTGCTTCAAGGACAACAGCTCTTTCAATGATATTCCTGAGCTCGCGCACGTTCCCCGGCCAACTGTAATTTAGAAGCGCATTCATTGCAGCATGAGAAACGCCGTCAATTCTTTTCCCAGTAGATTGAGAAAATTTCCGGATGAAATACTGAACCAAGAATGGGATATCTGCCTTTCTTTCAAGCAGTGGCGGCGTAGTTATATAGGAATCGGACAATTTGTTGTAGAAAGCTTTGCCAAATCCAGCTTCCTTTACGGCTACAGGCAGGTTTCTATTTGTTGCGGCAATGATCCTTACATCAACTGTTACTGTTTTTGTTCCTCCCTCTCTCTCAAATGTCTCTTTTTCAAGCACACTGAGAAGTCTCTCTTGAACTTGTTCGGACAGAACTCCTGCTTCATCAAGAAAGAGTGTTCCATTATTAGCCAACTCAAGTCTCCCAATCTTTCTCACTTCTGCTTCTGATGGAGCTTGCTTTTCATGTCCAAACAGTTCGCTTTCTAAGAGTTTTTCAGAGAGCGAAATGCAATTGGCAACGATAAAAGGACCGTCTTTTCTAGGGCTACAGTTATGAATTGTTCTGGCTATAAGTTCTTTTCCCGTGCCGCTTTCTCCATATATTAATACCGCGTCCTTTGTCTTGGAAACTTGTTTTATTAACTTATATACCTTCTCCATTTTCTTGGTTTTTCCAATTATTTTATCTGAATGTTTGCGTTCCAGCTCTTCCTTTAAATATTCATTCTCTCTCTCTAAAAATGTAAGTCTATATGCCTTATCAACCGTGATCTTCATTTCTTCTAAGTCAAATGGCTTAAGAATATAATCATACGCTCCCTTTTTCATTGCTTCTACAGCAGTCTGAATTGTACCATATGCTGTCATCATGATTACTGGTACGGTGTTATCTCTTTTCTGTATTTGTTCTAACAGTTCAATGCCGTTCATATTGGGCATCTTCATATCTGTAATAATGAGATCAAAGTCTGCGGTTTCCATTTTTTTTAGAGCTTCCACTCCATCCTTGGCCTGCTCCGTTTTATAATTCTCGCTTTCAAGCATAATTTGCAGAATTCTACGTATTTTTAGCTCATCATCTACAATTAACACGCTTGCTTTATTCATATCTGTCCCTTTTTATGCAGAATAAATGGGAATATATACGGAAAAAATACTTCCCTTACCCTCTTGACTTTCTATTTTAATAGTTCCATTATGATTCTCAATTATTTTATGCGCAATAGCCAATCCTAAACCAGTACCCTCCGATTTTGTTGTAAAGAAAGGATTAAACACCTTGTCTATTGCGTCCTTGGAAATGCCGCATCCTGTATCTCTAAATGATATCTCAATTAATTTCGTACCATTGCTATCATCTCTACTGATGGCAGTTTTTATCTCCAGCCTTCCGCCGTCAGGCATTGCCCCAATAGCATTAAGAATAAGATTAAGAAATACCTGATGCATTTGTTCGTTATCGACTCTCGCCTGAGGTAAGTTTTTTTGAAAACTCTTATCTACTTCAATGTGTTTTTTTGATATCTCCATATTTGTCATTTGCAAGGTTCTATCTATAATAGGCGCAATTTGATTAATTTCAAGATTGGATTTTTGAGGGCGCGCAAAATCAAGAAACGATGTTACTACCTTGTTCAGCCTGTCAGTCTCTTCAATTATATATTGGGTCAGCTCCTTATTATCGTTCTGCCCATGGAATCTGTCTCCCAGTATTTGTGCAGAGTTTTTAATAATAACCAGAGGATTTCTTATCTCGTGAGCTACTCCGGCAGCAAGTTCGCCAAGCGCCGCAAGACGGTCTTTTCTGCGAAGCTCTTCCTCCAGATGCCTGAGTCTGCGTAATTGTTGTATCATCTCATTAAATGCATTTGCCAGATCTTTTATTTCTCCTTTTGCCTTGATCTTTATCTGATGTTCAAGATCTCCTCTTGCTACAGCCCTTATTCCCAATGTAAACTTGCGCAAAGGATGAGAAATACTTCGCGCTATCAGAACTCCTATTACTGCGGATAATAATACTCCAAGAAATATCAATATTATAAGAAACTGTCCAACAGCAGTTTGAAAAGCGTATGTTTTTTGTATGCCTACAAACACAACTCCAGAGACCTTTTTGTCCGGGCTCATAAGCGGGGAGCACAATCCATAAAAATGTAGCTTATTATGATAAATATCCCTTTTATATTCGGAAGTGCCTTGCGCATATATTTTATTGATAAGTTCTTCTATGCTAAGCACTGCTCTCCCTCTGTCCTTCATACCTTTTGGATATTGAGGCGCTTTATAAAACAGGTCTATGTCAACCCCCATTTTCTTCTCTATATCCTGAAAGATTTCTTTTTTAACAGTATAGCCTGCCACTATTTTCCCTACTACTTTATCATTTTCCCTGATCTCTAACCCTACACCGGCAATTAATTTTTTTATGTTATCCTTTTCCAAAAGCACAAGCATTCTTTTTTTATCCGGTTGTTTCATTACGTTTGGAGAAATACTCCCTGAAGAGAACTTGAGTTCTCCTTTTTCATTTGTAATGAGCAAAGTGTCAATCTGCATTTCCTTCTCCAGCATATTCAGAAGCTTTACTATCTGCTCCTCATCCTGCTGTTTAAATGCCTGCATAAACACGAAGTTGCTGAGTATAATTTCTCCAATTAGAGCAGCTCTGTTTTCCATGTTATCTATTTTGTCTGCAATTAAATCCGCTGCGCTATGGGTTTTTCTTTTTATATCCTTTTCTAATTGCACAGATATAACCCTTGTAGCTACAAAGGTTGAAATTAAAATAGGCACAAGCGCCATTAACATAAAGGAAAAGATAAGCTTGTTCTGAATATTTGGTTTAAAAAAAGACATATCTAGATTATACTCAAATTGGAGTTTAAATGCAAAATATAGGAAAAAGAATGTTTGGAGACTTAAAAGACGGTTGGAAATATACGAAAGCGAAGTATAAAATTAAGGGATGGGATATTTGGGCTATCCTGGCTACAGTTGCTATGATAACACTTCTTGCCCTTCTCTATTGGTAAGCTCTCTTAGAGAATTTTTATAGCGTATTCATCGGGTCAATATCCACTATTATATTAGTTTTGCCCATTTGTAATTTGCTGTTTTTTAGTCCCTTCATAGACCTTTCAATAAACACGTTTATTTTTCCCGGCATCTTATGCTTTATAAGAATATGCCAGCGATACTGATTCTTTATTTTTGCCATAGGAGCTGGCGCCGGACCAAGAAGCTTGCAATCCTGACCTCCTAATTCTTTCTTTAACAGGAAAGCCAAACCGTTAGACACTCTTATAACCTTTGCACTGTCATGTCCTTTGACAGTTATGAGAACTATGTGTCTAAAAGGCGGGTAGTTAAGACTTTTTCTAAAAAGCATTTCCTTTTTGTAGAAATCATTATAATTATAGGTGCTTGAAGCAATAATACTGTAATGCTTCGGATTATAGGTTTGAACAATAACCTCGCCTGGAGCGGTTCCTCTACCTGAACGACCTGCAATCTGCGTTAAAAGCTGGAATGTTCTTTCTCCTGAGCGAAAGTCAGGAAAATAAAGGCTTGTATCTGCAGAAATAACACCTACCAAAGTAACTCGTGGGAAATCCAGCCCTTTTGCTATCATCTGTGTTCCTATAAGTATGTCAAATTCATGATGCTTGAATCCTTTTAATATTCTTTGATGAGAATTCTTTCTAGTTGTAGTATCTGTATCCATTCTCTGATACTTTGCATCAGGAAATAGATTTGAGATTTCTTCCTCTATCTTTTCTGTTCCATATCCGCCGTATTTCACATAGAAAGCCTGGCAATCAGGACATATACTTGGAGGTTTATCCTCAAAATTGCAATAATGGCACCTAACTTTGTCCTGCTGTGAATGATAAACCAGTGCAACATTACACTCCGGACATCTTGCAACGTATCCACATTTATAGCACATAATGAACGTTGAAAAGCCGCGTCTGTTTAGGAATAATATTATTTGCTCTTTCTTTAGAAGTTTATCCTTAATAGCCAGCAGTAATGGTCTTGAGAAAACCTGAGACTCAGGAAGCCTGACACTACGGTCCTGCATATCAACAATCCTGACATCAGGCAGCTTTCTTTTATCTATTCGCTCTTTTAACTCAATAAGTTCGTACTTCCCCACTTCTATATTATAATACGTCTCAAGGGAAGGAGTGGCTGTTCCAAGCAGAACCGTTATATTAGCGAGTTTCCCGCGCATTATAGCCACATCTCTGCCATTATATCTGGGTGTCTCTCCTTGTTTATATGCAGGTTCATGTGATTCATCCACTATTATCAGTCCGGGATTAGTGAACGGCGCAAATATTGCTGATCTTGCGCCAACAACAATATCTACTTTTCCTTTCTTAATTTTCTCCCATTCGTCGTATCTTTCCCCTTTGGACAAACGGCTATGCAATACAGCAACTCTATCTCCAAACCGCGATTTAAATATTTGAATAATTTGTGAAGCCAAAGATATTTCAGGAACAAGCATAATTGCCTGTTTTTTGTTTTTTATGCAAAAATCAATTGCCTGAAGATATATCTCCGTTTTTCCGCTGCCTGTAATACCATGCAGCAAAAAGGTATTGAACCTCCCTTTTTTAATAGAACTTATCACCTTGTTAAAAACTCTACCTTGTTCACTGGTCAGAGAAAGGTGCTGAGTGTTCATAACATTCTCTTTAGCAAACGGGTCTCTGTAAAGAATCTCGTGATTTAGAACAACATATTCTTTCCTTTTCAATGATTTCACAACAGCTTCTGTCACACCTGCGATATTACATAACGCCTTACATTCCATACAAAGCCCTTTAGCAGATAATAATGTCTTTAGAACTTTTATCTGTTTAGCAGACTTTATTTTTTTGGAATCAATATCGGAACAGATTTCTTCTTGAGGTTTTGCTATAGATACAATTCTCCGCTTTTTACGTGAAATGACTTCTTTTTTCATACCCGGCGGCAAGGCTGTTTCAAGCACCATTCCCCAGCTGCAGAAATAATACCTGCTTATCCACTTTGTCAACTCAAGCATGCTTTCATCAAACACCGCAAAATTATCCAGCAATCTGCTGATGCTTTTTAGATTTTTATAAACAGGTTTATCCGTAAGGCTTACCACATATCCAATGCTCTTACGCCTGCCGAACGGCACAGACACCCGCATACCAACCTCAATACTATACCCAATGCTCTCAGGTATTTCATATTGAAATTCCTTATCAACCGATATTGGAAACACAACATTTGCAAATTTCTTATTCATTTATTGCATGATAACCCAATTTTGCTACACTATAAAGAATTTTAATTCCATGCACATATCATTCTTCATTTATTTTACTGATTTTAATTTCCATAAGAAAATGGTAATATTCTGAGCATGGATAAAGAACTATAAAATTGGTGGAGGTATAATGTTAAAAGCAAAGGTATATGTAAGTCTAAAGAAGACAGTAGTTGATCCACAGGGTTTGGCTGTGAAGAATGCGTTAAAGTCGCTTAATTATGAGCAGGAAGTAGAAGAGGTACGAGTTGGCAAACTAATAGATATTAAATTGAATATATCTGATAAAGAAAAAGCAAAGCAAATAATTGACCAGATGTGTAAAAAACTTCTTTCTAATCCTGTTATTGAAGACTATAGCTTTACTTTAGAAGAAGTAAAGGAATCAAATTAATGAGATTTGGAGTTGTTGTATTTCCAGGTTCTAATTGTGATCACGACTGCTTTTATGTTCTGAATAATGTGCTAAAACAAGATGTTAAATATATCTGGCATAAAGACACAGAAGTAGGGAATGTAGATTGCATTGTTCTGCCCGGAGGATTTAGTTACGGAGATTATTTAAGAACAGGCGCAATCGCGCGATTTTCTCCGGTAATGCAGAGCGTTATTGACTTTTCTAAGAAAGGTAGACTTGTTATTGGTATATGCAACGGGTTTCAAATACTTCTTGAAGCAGGTCTTCTGCCTGGAGCAATGCTGCGCAATAAGAATGTGCACTTTATCTGCAAACATGTTCATATAAAATTATTGAATAATAACACTCCATTTACAAACCTGTATAAAAAAGACGATGTCTTGAAAATACCTATTGCTCATAATGAAGGGAATTACTATATTGACGAAAAGGGATTAAAAACCCTAAAAGAGAACAATCAGATAGTATTTCAGTACTGCGCCAATCCTAACGGAGCAGTGGATAATATAGCAGGTATTGTGAACAAAGAAGGAAACGTGCTTGGCATGATGCCTCATCCTGAAAGAAGTTCGGAAACAGAACTCGGCTCACAAGATGGGTTTCTTATATTTAAATCAATAGTTGAGTGGGTGGAGAGAAAGGTTGGAATAAGCAGATTAGAGGATAGAGAGGCTCTACTATGACAGGCAAGATTGGAAAAACAATTAAACAACTACCAAAAGTAGAAAGGCCTAGAGAAAAATTTGAGAAAAAAGGTGCTCAGGCACTGCGCAAAAAAGAACTTTTAGCTATTATTCTGCGAACCGGAATAGAGGGTAAAAATGTCCTGCAAGTCGCCCAAGATATTCTTTCAAAATACGGCGATAAAAAACTTATTGATGTTTCTTATAAAGAACTGCGTAATATGCGCGGAGTTGGTCCGAGTAAAGCCGCTCAAGTAATTGCCGCTATTGAATTAGGAAAGCGGCTCTACAAAGAAAAAGTTGAAAAAGAAATTTTTATTAACTCTTCTGAAGATGTTTTAAAAGAAGTAAGTCATATCAGAGAAAACAAGAAAGAGAATTTTATTGTTTTGTATCTTGATGCCAGAAACAAATTAAGCCACAAAGAAACAGTTTCTATCGGAACGCTCAATGCTAATTTAGCCCATCCTAGAGAAGTTTTTGAACCGGCGATTAGAAACTTGGCAGCCCAAATTATCTTAGTCCACAACCATCCCTCAGGCGATCCCGAACCATCGGAAGATGATTTAGAGCTCACGAAAAGACTGGTAGAGGCAGGGAAGATTTTAGGGATAGAAGTAATGGATCATATAGTTGTTACTAAAAATGGGTTTTTTAGTTTTAAGGAGAAGGAGTTAATATAAAATTATGAGCAAAATAAATTACAAGCCACTAGAAGAAAAAATTAAAAGCGAACCAGAAGAGAAAAAAGGTTATGTCCGAGATTTTATTACTAATACTTGGGTCAAGGCGACCCCAGAAGAAATTGATAGTTATTTCGAAATTTAAAAAATGGCAAAATTACTTCTACAGTTTGGAAAGTAAAACCGCATACTGAAGCAAAGCAAAAAGTAGAATAGATAATTTTGAGAGAAAAAGCTTGAAAAAATCAAAGATAAAATTCAAGAAGTTTTGGGAGAGCAATGAAAAACACAATAGTTTATGATCGTTATGTTGTTGCCTTCATTGATGTTCTTGGTCAAAAGGAAGCATTCAAAGAAAAAGGCAAATACATTGATCGAATACCTGAATATCTAAACAATCATAGTGAAATGAACAAAAAATTGTATAAAGCACATAAGAAAACTGTTGAAGCTATTCAAGATATAAGAGGCTTATCAGAAACATTATTTAAAGGAATGGTTTCCCAGACTAACAATCCTAAAGTAAACGTTTCTCCTGAAAAAAAAGGGCAATATAATAAATTAAGACAACTTAAATTATATTCCTATCATTTTTCTGATAGTCTCGTTGCTTATACCCCCGTCTCAATAAATTCTGATTATTTTGCGTCAAATATATCCAACTCAATATATGGTTTACTTTTTTATTGCGGAACAATGATGGTGTTATCCTTTATGGGAGAGAAACCTGTCCGAGGAGCGGTTGAAATTGGCTTAGGAACAAAAATTGCTAAAAATGAAATCTATGGTCCGGCGTTATATAGAGCATATGAAATAGAAAGCAAAATTGCACAATATCCAAGAATTGTCATTGGAGAATCTATAGTAGAATATCTTAACTCTACAGTAAAAGAAAAATCTTTTGTTCCGAATCAAACGATGGAAGATTCTAATATTTCCAAGGGTATAGCAAAACAGTGTCTAAGAATGATGGTTCAAGCCCCGGATGGATGCACGGAAATAGATTATTTGGGTGAAGAATTCATCAGAATATTTAGTAGAAGCCCAGAAATAAATTATAAAGAAGATTTTCAAAATGCCTTTAAATTTGTTGAAAAAGAATATCTAAGGTTTAGAAAAGAAAGAAATCAATTGTTAGCATCAAGGTATTATATGCTTTGCAATTATTTTAATGCTAGAAAAAAATATTTCTCATAACCTCATAAAAGAAAAAGGAAGAAAAAGGTCACAGCGACTTTAAAAAAACGATGTCAAACCTTAACCACCCGGATTCCCCGATTAAATCGGAGAATGACGAACGAGCGGATTGGGCTCAAAATATTGAGCCCCTACAATGCTTTTACAGACAGCCGCCAGCTAAAGCAGGCGGTTGAGAAGAATAGGATTTGGGGTTCGCAATGACAGAAAGGATATTTTAACATGAAAAATAATTCCCTTAAAAATTATGCGTTTATAGATAGCCAAAACCTAAATTTGGGTATTCGTGCTCAGGGATGGGTTCTTGATTCTGGAAGGGGAAAATGACGGATATTGTCAAACAAGATATTATCGAGAAAAAGATATTCTTAATTAGAAACAAGAAAGTGATGCTTGATAGTGATTTGGCATTGCTTTATGAAGTGTCTACTGGGAGATTCAATGAGCAAGTAAAAAGGAATGTTAAACGATTTCCAGACGATTTTATGGTTCAATTGTCTAAAGAGGAATACCATTCTTTAAGATCGCAATTTGCGACCTTAAAACGCGGACAACATCGTAAATATCTTCCTTACGCCTTCACAGAGCAGGGGGTAGCTATGCTTTCCTCTGTGCTAAATAGTGAAAGAGCAATTCAAGTAAATATCGGTATAATGCGGGTATTCGTCAATATAAGAAAAGTGGTTTCTGCAAATAAAGAAATGCTTAACAGATTGAATCAATTGGAAGATAAGTTTGACAAGGGAATAAAAACGATATTTGAAATTATTCGCAAACCATTAGGGTCAAAATTACTATCTCCGAAAGAACCATTTTCAAATAAAAAAACAATTAGGGATATTATTTGTTCCTGCGAGGAGTATGTTTACTGGATAGATAAATACTTCTCAAAGGCAGGCATGGATTGGCTTTTAGAATTACTTAATACTAAAAAAGTGAAACTTGTTAAAATCCTGATAACACCAGAAAAAGCAGATGAAAAGTTTATCTCGTTGTATAACGATTTGAAGGAAGAATTCAAAAACAATGGCATAAAATGTGATTTGCGGTTTATAACCGATAAAAATCTGAAAGCAGATATTCATGATAGATGGATTATTTCAAAAGATTTATGCTATAACATTCCTTCAACTGATACAGTTATGAGAGGGCAATATAGTGAGGTAAAAAGAACGACAAATTTTCCACCGTTCAACGATTGGTGGAGAAAAAGCAAAGATGTCTAAGTAAAATAGAAGATTCAAAAAGAAGAAATAATATGATCACTCCTGAAATGTACAGATCTCTTGGATTAACTGACAAAGAATATCAGAAGATATTGAGTCTTTTAAAGAGGGAGCCTACGGTTACCGAGCTTGCAATGTTTGCTGCGGAATGGTCAGAGCACTGCGGGTATGTAAGTTCCCGAAATCTGCTTAAAATCCTGCCAAAAACAGGGAAATATAAAACTCTGATAGGTGAGGATTCAGGAGGAATCATTATTGATGATTTAGCCATTATTTTTAAGATGGAAAGTCATAATCATCCTTCACAGGTTGAGCCAAAGCAAGGGGCTGCTACAGGAGTAGGTGGAATTATAAGGGATATATTTACTGCAGGCGCAAGACCTATTGCAAGTTTAAATTCCCTTAGGTTCGGGCCTCTTTCAGAAGCGTATAACAGGTATCTCCTTCAGGGAGTAGTGGACGGCATACAGTTTTACGGGAACTGTTTGGGAGTGCCTACAATTGGAGGAGAAATATATTTTGATGAGAGTTATAACGGGAATTGTCTTGTTAATGCAATGAGTATTGGAATAGCAAAAAAGGATGAGCTGGCAAGAGCATGCGCTTTTGGAGAAAGCAACTCCATTATGTATGTTGGGGCCAGTACAGGAAGGGATGGTATTGGAGGATGCAGTGTTCTTGCATCTCATGAATTCAAAGAGGGAGATGCAAAGAGACCAACTGTTCAAATTGGAGATCCCTTTATGGAAAAATGTCTGATTGAGGCAACATTGGAGATTCTTTCTACAGGCTATGTTTTAGGAATTAAGGACATGGGCGCAGCAGGTCTTACATGCGCAGTCAGCGAAATGGCATCAGATGGGAAATCAGGAATTGATATGGAACTGCGCAATATTCCGCTCAGAGAAAAAAATATGGAGCCATGGGAGATAATGGTGTCTGAATCGCAGGAAAGAATGCTTGTGTGTGTTAAAGCAGGAAAAGAAAAGGAAATTAAAGATATATTCTCTAAGTGGGATTTGAACGCCGTAACCATTGGCAAGGTTACAAAGGACAAGATGGTTCGTATTCGGGATAATGGCAAAATATTAGTTGAGGTGAAAGCGGATATATTAACAAAAGCCCCTATCTATGATATGCCATATAAAGAACCGGAGCATATGAAGGAATTGAACAGCCTGAATCTAAATACTATCCAAGAACAAGAAGATTACAATATTGTTTTGCTCAATCTTCTTAAAAGCCCATCCATTGCGAGCAAGGAATGGGTGTATGAACAGTATGACCACATGGTCCAGCTAAATACTATTGTCTTACCCGGTTCAGATGCCGCTGTAATTAGATTAAAGGGAACTAACAAAGCTATTGCGGCTACAACTGACTGCAATAGCCGTTACTGTTACTTAAATCCTTATAGAGGAGCTCAAATTGCAGTCGCAGAAGCAGCAAGAAACCTAGTTTGTTCAGGAGCTGAACCGGCATCTGTTACTGATTGTCTTAATTTTGGAAATCCTAAAAAACCGGATAGATATTGGCAGTTTAAAAATTGCGTGCAAGGTATTACGGATACCTGTAAATTTTTTGATGTTTCAGTAGCGAGCGGGAATGTATCCTTTTATAATGAGAATCCAAAAGGAGCGATTTATCCTACTCCTACAATCGGAATGATAGGTATTATAGAGGATATAAATAGAGTCTGTACTCAATATTTTAAAAACAAAGATGACTTAATTATTCTTCTTGGAATTTCGCTGGAAGAATTAGGAGGAAGTGAATACCTGAAACTAGTTCACGGACTGGTTAGGGGGGATGCTCCTGAACTGGATTTAAAAAAGGAAAGGGCTGTTCAGCTTGCAACGCTTGAAGCGATCAGGAATGAGCTTGTCAATTCTGCTCATGATCTCTCAGAGGGAGGGCTTGCAGTTGGTCTGGCAGAATGCTGTATGTCAAATAAAGAGAGGATGATAGGAGCTGTTATAAATAATCTGAATTTTGATATTAGAACAGATGCTCTATTGTTCGGAGAATCTCAGTCAAGGATAATACTCAGCTGCGAAGAGAAATCTCTCAATCAGATCAAAAAAATTGCAAAGAGGCACAAAGCAAATTTACAGGTAATTGGCAGTACAGGTGGAAACAGGTTTGTTATTTCGGATAATGGGAACAAATTAATAGACGTATCATTAGAGGAATTACAAGACGTATGGTCTAATGCATTGGAGAGAGAGATTGATAGCAATAGTTGATTATGGATTGGGCAATCTGAGAAGTGTAAGCAAGTCTGTAGAGAAGTTAGACGCAAAAGCAGAGGTTACTGATAATCCAAAGAGAATAGAAAAAGCAGACGGTATAATACTTCCCGGTGTAGGCGCATTTCATATTGGCATGCAAAATCTCAAGAGATTAAATCTTCTGCCTGTTCTCCATGAAGCAATATCAAAGGGCACGCCTTTTTTGGGTATTTGTCTTGGATTTCAGATATTATTCACTCAAAGCGAAGAACACGGAATTTGCAGTGGTATGAACATAATTAAGGGTAAAGTAAAAAGATTTACTCACGAATTAAAAATACCTCATATGGGCTGGAATCAGGTGAGACAGACCATAGACCATAGACCACGGACCACGGATTTGTTTGATGGGGTTTCTGATAATTCCTATTTTTACTTTGTGCATTCATATTATGCTGAGCCTGAAGACAGAAATGTTATAATAGCTGAAACAGAATATGGACATGAATTTACATCAGCCATAAACAAAGACAATGTCTGGGGAGTACAGTTTCATCCTGAGAAGAGTGGGGATATAGGACTAAAAGTTTTGAGGAACTTTTTATCATTATGTTAGCAAAAAGAATAATTCCATGTTTAGATGTAAAGGACGGAAGAGTTGTTAAGGGTATAAACTTCCTGAATCTTGTGGATGCAGGAGACCCTGTTGAGGTAGCCTCAATTTATTCCGGAGAAAATGCTGATGAGATAGTTTTTTTGGATATTACTGCAAGTGTTGAGAAACGCAGTACAATCCTGAATGTAGTAAAGAAAACCGCAGAACAGGTTTTTATTCCTCTCACAGTTGGAGGAGGGATTAGAAGCATAGAGGATATAAGGCTGCTGCTTAAATCCGGAGCTGATAAGGTTTCGCTGAACACAGCAGCTGTAGAGAATAAAAACTTGATTGAGGAAGCATCTGAGCAATTTGGCAGCCAGTGTATTGTTGTGGCAATAGATGCAAAAAGAAGGCACAAAGGCACAGAGGCACAGAGAAAAAACTTGGAGTGGGAGGTTTATATCTATGGCGGAAGAAAGCCTGTAGGACTGGATGTAATAGAATGGGCAGAAGAAGTTGTGAGAATGGGCGCAGGGGAGATTCTGCTTACCAGCATGGATGCTGACGGGACAAAGGACGGGTATGACATAGAGCTGACCAGGGCAGTTTCAGAGGCAGTGAATATTCCTGTAATCGCTTCCGGCGGAGCAGGTACTCCCGAGCATCTTTGCCTGGCTTTAACAGAGGGGAAAGCTGATGCTGTTCTTGCGGCGTCTATTTTTCATTACGATGAATACTCAATTAAAGAGACAAAAAAATATCTAAAGGAAAGAGGTATAGCGGTCAGAATATAAATATTCTTAGAAGCTCTCTTTCCAGATAGTTTGATGTGGTGCTGTTATACCGCTTCAATTATTAGCATATTATATAGCGGTATTAAAGGGCTGCGATGTTGATCAACCGCGTAATTTAGCTAAAAGTGTAACTGTTGAGTAAAAGAGAAGCTCTTGCAAAGATCCCAAAAACCTAGATAGAAGCCTAAAAAAAGGTAGAAAGAAGCAGGCTCTGCTGGTATAATAGCAAAAACAGAGCATCACCCAATGGGTGAAAAACGGAGATAAAGATGCTATTAACAAAAAAGATGTCACAAGTCAGA
>JAUWOV010000106.1 GCA_030611945.1 bacterium
CTATTCCATTGTTCCCTTGTTCCTGGTTTTATGTATTTAGTAAGTTCCTCAAGAACTTTTTTAACATCACCAACTATAGGGATGTCAGTCTTAATGTTTTTCCCTATAGCAGTAGGGTCAATATCTATGTGAATTACAGAGGCATGCGGCGCAAATTTACTAACTTTCCCAGTTATTCTATCGTCAAATCTTGCTCCAACTGCAATAATAAGATCTGATGCCATAATAGCATGATTTGCGTATTGGGTACCATGCATACCAAGCATATTCAAAGATAACCTATGATTGTCAGGGAAACCTCCCTTACCCATAAGAGTAACAGTAACAGGAATATCACTTTTTTCAGCAAGTTCCTTTACAAGAATATTTGAGCCCTGAGAAGCAATAACTCCTCCACCAATATACAAAACAGGTTTCTCGGATTCATTAATAGCTTTTCCAGCTTTCTTAATCTGCTTAATATTCCCGAAATATGTTGGTTTATAACTTTTAATATTAGCTTCCTCCGGATATGAGAAATCAGTCTTACTCACCATTACATCTTTTGGTAAATCTATAAGAACCGGACCCGGCTTACCAGTGGAAGCAATATAAAAAGCTTCTTTAATTGTTTGAGCCAGATCAGCCACATCTCTAACCAGATAATTGTATTTTGTTATAGGTCTTGTTATTCCAACAATATCCGCTTCCTGAAACGCATCATTGCCTATCATTGATGTCAGCACCTGTCCGGTTAACGCAACCATAGGGATAGAATCCATGTATGCGGTAGCTATTCCAGTTACCAGATTAGTTGCTCCAGGTCCTGATGTAGCAAGACATACTCCAACTTTTCCTGTAGCTCTTGCATACCCGTCAGCAGCATGAGCCGCTCCCTGTTCATGCCCAACCAGAATATGCCTGATCTCTTTTGTTGCGTATAGTTCATCATATACATCCAGCAGAACACCGCCAGGGAAGCCAAATATGACCTCCACCTTCTCTTTCTTTAAGCTTTCTATAAGTATTTTTGCTCCGCTTAGTTTCAAAATATCATCCCTTTTTAAATTAATTTTTGTTCAACAAACTCTTTTTCATTTTTCTGCTTCACTTAAACATCTTTGCTTTTTCCCCACCAATCATTGAACGGTGGAAAATTTGCCGTTCTTTTTACCTCGCTATATTGTCCTCTCTTAACTGTATCAGTTGAAGGAATATTATAGCACAGATTTCTTGAAATAATCCATCTGTCATGAATATTTGCTTTCAGATTTTTATCAGTTATAAATCGCAGATCACATTCTATGCCATTGTTTTTAAATTCTTCCTTTAAATCGTTATACAACGAGATAAACTTTTCATCTGCTTTTTCCTGTGTCATCAGGATTTTAACAAGTTTCACTTTTTTAGTATTAAGTAATTCTAAAAGCCAATCCATGCCTGCTTTTGAGAAGTATTTATCTATCCAGTAGACATATTCCTCGCAGGAATGGATAATATCCCTAATTGTTTTTTTATTTGAAAACGGTTCTTTCGGAGATAGTAATTTTGAATCTAATGGTTTGTGAATAATTTCAAATATCGTTCTTATTTTCTCGTCATGTGATTGAATCTTATCTTCCAATTGATTCAATTTGCTAAGCATTTCTTTATTTGCAGAAACCACTTTTCTTATATTGACAAATACCCGCATTATACCGATATTTACTTGTACTGCTCTTTTGCTATTAAGAACACTGGAAAGCATAGCAACTCCCTGTTCAGTAAAAGCATACGGCAGGTAACGTCTTCCACCCCAACTTGAGGTCACAAATTGTGACCTCAAGTTTTTAAACTCTTCTTTAGTTAATTGAAACATGAAATCATTTGGAAAACGTTCTTTATTTCTCTTTACCGCTTGAATAAATACTTTTGTTTGGACACCATAAAGTTCAGCAATGTCTTTATCTAACATTACATTTAAATCTCTAATCAAAAATATCTTTCTCTCCATAATATCTTGTTTGACAATACCCGTCATTTTTCTCTTTTCCGTCGTTGCGAGGGACAAAGTCCCGTGGCAATCTCGCTCGTCATTCTCCCCGAAAGCGTTCGGGGGGAATCCAGACGTTTAGTGTTCAATACCATTTTCATATTATTCTTTCCTCTCATCTGTCTGATGAAGATTTGCCCCACTTTTATGCTACATTAAAAGAAATAAATTAAATTTTTTATTTGACAATTGTCACATCTATAACTTCTGTTTTTTTATTATCAAGAGTTGCTGATATTTTATAATTTCCAGCTTCAAGATTTGTTCCTTTATCAAAGCTAATCCAAGCAATAGAATCTCTTTCTTTATAGATTGTTTTCTTTCCTGCTAAATCCCCTCTAGAATTCCATAGTTTATAGTTAACATTTCCTTCATAGTCTGGAATACGAATACCAATCTTTAGAGCCTCTTTATTTAGATTAAAAACTTTTTTCCCTAATCCAAATAACTCATTATCATCCATTCCCCCATTCTCATTTAAATCAACCCATTTAGTATAGGCAAAAAGTCCTACCGGTGTTTCATTATCTTTATATCTTTGTTGTTGTCTCTCTTGCTTTTGATAATCTGAATGTCCCATTTCTTTTTTAATTACTTCTTTAGTAAATGTTTCAGCAGCAGTATAACCCAGAAAATCACGGAAAGCATTCCCTTTAGGATTTGCAGTTGCATATTTTCCTGCGCAGAATATGCTTTCAGCTAACAATCCTGCCCCTAAAATAATGCTTACTAATTTTTTCCCCATCTTACTATTTTTCATGTGAACCTCCTGCAGTTATTTAATGTCCCTCACAAAACTGTGCTTCTGGTTTTCCTTCAATATATAAAGTATCAGGACATATATCCTGACCATGTGGCCAAGCTATAGTTCCCATAAATGATTTTACTTGTCTGAAATAATTCTTGTCTTTTAATTCAACGAAAACACCAAAAGCTAAGTAAGGGGACATATTGAAAATTTTAATTTCCTCGTTTTCAAAAATAATTGATAATGTGTAATCTTCATTTGCTATAACAGATTTAACTCTTGGATTCATATTATCACCTCAATGGTTCAATATTAAACGGAGACTGCCCTTTTACAGCCAATTCCCAATCTGCCATGAGATCTTCTTTATGTATCTCAATCCATGCCTGAACCAGTTTTAATTTATTTGGTTTAAATTTACCTTCAAGAACCTCTCCGTCAGGTATTGTAATTACGATCTCTTGTTCTTGATATTTTACATGAATATGAGGCTTTTTATGTTTCTTATTATCAATAAAAAACATCATAACAATTATCCCATAAAACATACTAATAACTGGCACGACTACCTCCTTCGCAATGACAGCGCTTTGAAATTTATGAGTTTTTGAATACGGCTCCGGAACTTGCCGAAGATACCATCTGTGAATATCTGTACATATATCCGGATTTTATCTTTGGTTCAGGCTTTTTCCATTTGCTTAATCTGTTTTTAATTTCTTTATCAGTCAACTTAACATTTAATTCTCTGGCAGGTATATCTATTTCAATAGTATCTCCATCCTTCACTATAGCAAGCGTACCGCCCTCAGCTGCTTCCGGAGATATATGCCCGATAGCTGCGCCGCGCGTGCCTCCCGAAAATCTGCCGTCAGTTAAAAGAGCTACGCTATCCGCAAGTCCAATTCCTGCAAGCGCTGCAGTAGGAGAAAGTCCTTCTCTCATTCCAGGACCACCCTTTGGCCCTTCATAACGAAGAACAATAATATCTCCGGTCCTGATTTTTTTATTCATTATATCTTTCATAGCTTCTTCTTCGGAATCAAAAACCCTTGCAGACCCTGAATGTTTCATCATATTAGGACTAACGGCAGACTGCTTAACAACAGCTCCGTCAGGCGCTAAATTGCCTTTCAGTATTGCAATCCCGCCTTGTTTAGAATAAGGCTTGTCTATTGGCCGGATAACCTCTTTATTGAGAATCT
>JAUWOV010000091.1 GCA_030611945.1 bacterium
ATATATAATTTAGATGTAGTCGTAATACCTCCAAACAAAGTCCTTAAGAGAACTAATTATCCGGATGTTATTTACAAAACAGAAAGAGAGAAATTTGAGGCTATAGTAGGTGAGATCAAGGAGCTTTATAAGCTTGGAAGACCTGTGCTTGTGGGTACAATATCTATAGAAAAGTCAGAAGTTCTGGATCAGATGCTTAGGAAAGAAGGGATTCCTCATGAGGTCTTAAATGCCAAATACCATGAAAAAGAGGCAAAGATAATAGAGAGAGCAGGTCAGGAAAAATCTGTGACAATAGCAACGAACATGGCTGGCAGAGGAACTGATATTGTTTTGGGAGATGGCATAGCGGATCGCGGAGGGCTGCATATATTAGGCACAGAACGTCATGAGGCAAGACGTATAGATAATCAGCTTCGCGGACGGGCAGGCAGACAGGGAGATCCGGGCTCTTCAAGGTTTTATTTGTCTTTTGATGACGACCTTATGCGAATTTTTGGTTCTGACAGAATCAAGGGGCTTATGGAAAGAATGGGCATGCCTGACGGGCAGCCAATAGAACATAGAATGGTAACAAAAGCAATAGAGAATGCTCAAAAGAGAGTTGAAGGCCGCAATTTTGACATACGTAAAGACCTGCTCAAGTATGATGATGTAATGAATAAACAAAGAGAGGTAATTTATCAGCAAAGAGACATGGTGCTGGAAGGTAAAAATTTAGAAGATTATGTATCTGATATGATAAACGAGATTGTAGAGAAAAGACTTTCTATATATACCCCAAAAGACATTCATCCTGAGGAATGGGATTTGGACGGGCTTTCAGCATGGCTTAGACAGAGCGCAGGTATCTCTTTTAATAGGGATGAAATAGATCCTGTAATAATAGAATATCAGGAGTTGAAGAACTCCTTGGTTAGCAGGATTAAGGCGGCTTATAAAGCTAAGAAGAGCGCAATTATACCTCAGGCTGAGCAGGCAATAATGCTGCATGTAATAGATACAAAATGGAAGGATCTCCTCTATGCTATGGATACTCTTAGAGAAGGTATAGGTTATCAGGCTTACGGACAGAAGGATCCCCTTGTTGAATATAAAAGGGAAGGATTCAATATGTTCTACGAGATGATTGAGAGCATAGAAGAAGAAATCGTTGAGTATGTTTTGAATGTTCAGGTTGGAGATGAACCAATTCATATGAAAGAAGTTTTTGATGCTTCATCTCAACATCTTAGCCATGAACAGGCAAAGGATATGAGACATCTCAGTATGCAGCAGGCTAAAGATCGCCAGAGGCAGCAGGAGATGCATGCAAATCAACCTGAGGGAGAAGTTCCAAGTGAGCCATACAAGAGAGAAGGGAAAAAGGTAGGGCGTAATGACCTCTGTCCATGTGGAAGTGGGAAAAAATATAAGAAGTGTTGTGGGGCAAATGTGTAACAAAGAATTACTGGATATAGTTAAACTTATGAAACAATATCTATCTGAACAGGAGGTAGAGATTAAGAGTGATGTAGAAAAAAAAGGCGGAAAAACTCTCTTGCAGTTAAAAGAGAGAATAAAGAACTGTCAAAAGTGTCCGCTTGCAAAAACAAGAACTCATCTGGTTTTTGGCGCTGGAGATGAGCATGCAAAGCTTATGTTTGTGGGAGAAGCTCCCGGAAGAGACGAGGATCTGCAGGGTGAACCATTTGTTGGTAAAGCAGGACAGCTTTTAACGAAAATAATAAATTCAATAGGGCTTAAAAGAAGCGATGTTTATATAGCAAATATCCTTAAATGCAGACCCCCTGGGAATAGAAATCCTGAACCCTATGAAATTGCTATGTGTCAAGGATATTTATTGGAACAGATAAGCATAATAAAGCCAAAAATTATTTGCGCTTTAGGTAAGTTTGCTACGCAAACTCTTCTCAATAGCCAACAGCCTATTTCTCAACTTAGGGGAAGATTTTTTGAATACAGAAATACAAAATTAATTCCTACGTTTCATCCTGCTTACTTATTGTATAACCCAAACGACAAAAGGCTCGTCTGGCAGGATATGAAGAAAATTAAAGCAGAGTATGAGAAGACATAGCTATTTCTGATACGTTCCAATAGGGCCTTTTCGTTCAAATCTGTTAATGTAATAGAACATGTTTATAGCTTCTTTGGCTTCTTGAGATATATTCAGGAATTTTGCTCCTATATCATATACATCACTATTAATTTTTTTGGAGTGAGTTACTTCTGCATTAACTGTAAAGAATTTTCCTAATTTTGGCATTTTTATTTTAAGTAAAAGTTTTATGCCTTTTGGAATATTTTCATCTGTTTCAAATTGTATGCCTCCTCCGCTAAGATCTCGCGCAACAGTTTTTTTAACTATTTTTTCTTTTGCAATACTGTAGACTTTCTCATATTCTATAGGAACGGATATATGAAATCTGACATCACGCCGTGATCTTTCACTTAGTGTTTTCGGGTTAGGCATACTAAAACTACTCCTCATCTTCATAAAGCAATAAAAGGGACAGACAAATCACATATCCTGTGGCTTACTCTGTCCCTTTAACTATTTAAAGATTTTTATTCGCTCTTCTCTTCTTCCTTTTTCTCTTCTGCTTTCACTTCCTCAGCAGCTGGTTTTTCTTTCTCTTCCTCTTTCTCTTTTTTAGCCGCAGCATCATCTTTAATAGAACTGATACCAGCAGCAACAGCAGCTATACCGCCAAGAACTAATATTGCCGGCACAGTAGCAGCAAGCCCCTTTAGAAAAAGCAGCCACCATACTTTTAACCCAACAGCTCCAAGGACTATAGCAGCTATTCCTCCAATTAAACTCCACATATCTCTACACCTCCTTCCAAAATTAATTTTTTAAACGTTTATCCAATTCTAATTAAGTTTTTTAAAAATACAAGTCCTTTTTTCAAATTATTAAAACAATCCAACAGTTTTTCCTGTACTGTCAATATCCACCTTTGTGCCGGCAGGTGTGGTCGGAAGTCCAGGCATGGTTCTCATGTCTCCAAGCAGAGGATAGAGAAATCCTGCGCCTGCGGATAGTCTGATATCCTTTATTGGTACTATGAAATTTTTGGGTCTTCCCTTTAATTTCGGATCATGAGAAAGCGAAAGGTGTGTCTTTGCCATACAAATAGGAAGTTTATCAAGCCCATTTTCTTCATACATGCGGATCTTCTTTCTGACCACAGGAGAAATATCTATACCATCGGCTCCGTAAATCTTTTTCGCAATGATAGTCATCTTCTCTTCTATAGACTGTTCCACATCATACAAGAATTTGAATTCACTTGGCTTTTCAGCAGCTTCAACAACCTTTTCTGCAAGCTCCTCCCCTCCTTTGCCTCCGTCAGCCCATACAGTACTCTCAACTGCATCTTCTGCGCCAGCCCTTTTAGCTATATTTCTTATTAATTCTATTTCTTTATCCGTATCAGTTGTGAATCTGTTTACAGCAACTACCACAGGGATGCCGAATAGCTTCATATTCTCAATATGTTTCTTTAGATTACATGCACCACGTTCCACAGCATCCAGATTTTCCTTGATCAATCCCTCGCTCAGCGGTTTTCCTGCAACAACCGTAAAATCTCCACTATGCATCTTAAGCGCCCTAACGGTGCATACTATTACAGCTGCATCAGGAACTAGTTTGCTGTAACGGCATTTGATGTTAAGAAACTTTTCTGCTCCGCAATCCGCTCCAAATCCACTCTCTGTTACAACATAATCAGCGAGTTTAAGCCCTATTTTATCAGCAAGTATAGAACTGTTGCCATGCGCAATATTTGCAAATGGACCAGCATGCACAAATACAGGCGTATTCTCCAGTGTCTGCATTAAAGTCGGCTTTATAGCGTCTTTCATCAGAACAGTCATTGCGCCTGCGCATTTAAGATCTTCAGCTGTTACAGGCTTCGCGTCTCCCGTGTAACCAATTATTATTTTCCCCAATCTCTTTCTTAAATCTTTCAAGCCTGTTGTTAAAGCAAGGATTGCCATAACTTCTGAAGCTACGGTTATATCAAAACCTGTTTCTCTGGGAACTCCATCTATCTTGCCGCCCAGACCTATTACAATGTTTCTCAGAGCTCTATCGCTGATATCAACAACACGACGCCATGTAATACTAAACGGATCTATATTCAACGGATTTTTTTTCTGAAGAGAGTTATCAATAAAAGCTGCAAGAAGATTGTGAGCCACTCCTACAGCATGTATGTCGCCTGTAAGATGAAGATTGAAATCCTCCATAGGTACAACCTGTGAATACCCTCCACCTGCTGCGCCACCCTTAATTCCGAATGTCGGCCCCATTGAAGACTGTCTTATTGCAGTAATTGTCTTTTTGCCTATTCTATTGAGCGCCATACTCAGTCCGATAGTTGTAACAGTTTTGCCTTCACCAAGAGGAGTGGGAGTAATGGCTGTTACATCAATATATTTACCATTTGGCTGTGTATGCAGTCTATCTTGAACTCCAAGAACAACTTTTGCCTTGTACTTACCATACAATTCCAGTTCATCTTCTTTTAAACCAATATCTTTAGCAATCTCCTGAATTGGTTTAAGTTCTGCAGCTTGCGCAATCTCCAGATCTGTCATCATAGCTAATACTCCTTTTTGAGAGAGTATATCTTTAAACATAATCATATTTCTCAAATTATATTGCCTTAATTTGTAATATCTTGCGTTTTCCTAAAAGTTCTCGCAATTATGAGATTTGGCAGTATAATATGATTATTATGTCTCATAATAATCAAGGCAAAAGATTAATCCGCCAGCTGGGTGGTATTGACGTATTTTGCATTGCTGCCGGCGCAATGATTAGTTCCGGATTGTTTATTCTTCCAGGACTGATCTATGCTAAAGTCGGTCCGGCAGTAATCTTAGTCTATATCCTGGCAGGCATACTCATTCTACCTGCATTATTCGCTAAGGCTGAACTGACTACAGCTATGCCTAAGGCCGGTGGCGATTACTTCTTTATTGAACGAAGCATGGGCTCAGCAGCAGGAACAATAGGCGGATTTGCCAGTTGGTTTTCACTCAGTCTTAAAAGCGCATTCTCATTAGTTGGTATTGGTGTATTTGCAACATTGATCAATCCGGATATTACAGAGTGGCAGATTAAACTCATTGCTGTAGGATTCTGTATATTTTTTATAATTCTCAACTTAATAAGTGTTAAATTCACAGGAAAATTTCAGGTTTTCTTTGTAATTCTGCTTATCGGTTTATTGATTCTATATATATCCCGTGGAACAATGTTTGTTAATGTCAACAGATACACTCCCTTTATGCTGTCTGATAAGCACGCACTGTTTGCAGCCGCTGGTATGGTCTTCATATCATTTGGCGGACTAACGAAGGTTGCAAGTATTGCAGAAGAGGTTAAGAATCCAACAAAGAACATCCCCCATGGAATGATACTGGCATTTTGCGTTGTACTGCTTCTTTATGGTTTAACAATTTTTGTAACAGTGGGTTTGCTGGACAAGCATGAGCTGGCGAATTCCCTGACTCCAATATCAACTGGTGGATATAAAATATTTGGTGCATCCGGCAGAATAATCATGGCAATCGCTGCAATAATTGCTTTTATTACTACTGCTAATGCAGGGATATTGGCTGCGTCACGTTTTCCTATGGCAATGAGCCGCGATCAGCTTCTGCCTGGATTTTTTGCAAATATAAGCAGACGATTCAACACGCCTCACTTTTCTATAATATTTACAGGGATTTTCATGATAACAACTATAATGTTTCTAAACTTGGAAAATCTTGTAAAAGTAGCATCTGTTATGAAAATTATATTATTTATGCTGGGAATACTGGCATGCATTATTATGCGTGAAAGCAAAATTTTAAATTACAAGCCAACATTCCGCTCGCCATTGTATCCATGGTTACAAATAGCAGGAATTATCTGTTACGGCTTTTTAATATATGAGATGGGCGGCATAGCGATCTTTGGAACAGGAATTTTTATACTTTCCAGTATTCTATGGCATAGGATCTATGTTCGCAAGATATCCATGCGCAAGTCTGCTTTGATACATATTGTTGAGCGTATAACTGCCAAAGAAATTGCAGGTGATTCATTAGGAGCTGAGCTGCGCGAAGTTTTAAAAGAACGTGATAAAATAATAGAAGACAGATTTGACGAATTAGTAAAAAGATGCGAAGTAATTGATATAACAAAACAAGCTACACTTAAAGAATTCTTCACAATTATTGCAGAGAAATTCGCCGACAGATTAAACATGAATGTCCAGCAATTGCTTGATTCTTTAATT
>JAUWOV010000014.1 GCA_030611945.1 bacterium
ACCAGGCATAAAACGTTCTTTGAGTGAATTATAGTGATTTGAAAGGAAATTCTTGGCAGAAATAAGTAGATTAGGTAAAAACTAATCTCGAATTTTCTTTAGATCCCTGTGTTTGCCGGTCTAAATAGGAATTTGGGTATTCACTTCCAGATAGGTGTCTCCAGATACAGTATGATATATGGGGCTTTTGCTTCTATTCCGGTTTTTCTTATCTGGCTTTACATCAGTTGGCTGATAGTACTGTTTGGCGCAGAGATATCTTTTGCGCATCAAACAGTATTAAGTCATAAGGATTAAGAATTAAGTAAAAGCCATTAAAACTTAATCCTTAGAGCGAAGCGTCTTAATCCTTAATCCTGCTTGCTTCAGATATTCTTCTACAACTTTGGGAACAAATTTGGAGATATCTCCTTGCATAGATGCAATCTGTTTTATAATCTTGGAACTGACATAGGAAAAGGACTCATTTGGCATCATAAATATTGTCTCTGTTTTCGGAGATAGTTTTCGATTAATCAATGCCATCTGAAATTCATACTCAAAATCAGAAAAGGCGCGAATGCCTCTTAAAACAACGTTTGCCCCTTTAATGCGTACATAATCAATAAGAAGTCCTCCAAAATCATCAATTTCTACATTGCTCATACCCTTCGTGATTTCCTTTAACATGTCCACTCTTTCAGAAACTGTAAAAAGAGGATTTTTGTCAGGATTATGCGCGACTGCGACAATTAATCTATCAAATGTTTTAATGCCTCTTTTGATAAGGTCAACGTGTCCGTGAGTTACAGGATCAAAAGTACCAGGATATATTGCTATTTTATTCATAATTTAAGGTAATCTTAAATGATAGTATGGGTCAGTGTCAAAGAAAATATTCCAAAATACTTGCCTGAATTGACGATTAAAGCCTGTTATGATATATTTCAATAGTGATTTCTTTCAAATATATCATAAAGCCAATTCTCATTATCGCCATCTTAATAGGATATTATTCTGGCATATCTGATGCTCAGGAAAGCAAGGAAAGCAAGGAAAGCTATCTATTAACAGAACAGGATAATTGTCTGAGATTTTTTTTGCGAATTAATTATAATGATAAAGGATTGAAATCAGTTGCCGACGCGCTGATACAATCCTTTGTGCAAAACAAGATCGTTAATGACCGGGGTCTACAAATTTCCAATATATCTCTTCCTGTTTTTGATAAAATCTATGGCAATATATATGTTTCTGACACAGGAAAAACTAAGTATTTTATTGTAGGACATATATTAGCTGATAACCCAAATATTTCCATAAAGATAGGAGGCGTAGCAGTATCTCTTAAAATTGGAGACAAAGAAAGCGGTAAAATGCTCCGAAAATCAATATTATCTGAGCTTTTGAGGAAATACATCGGGAAAACAGGCAGTGAATTATCAGCATATACTTTTATTGAAGATAGCGTGATTGTTGGTTCTACTCTAAATCTCGTTGAATATGCAAAAAGAAACTTCTCCAACCTAAACAGTCAGACGGCGCTGGATGACAAAACTGATGGCTATGTCACTCTGGAAAATAAAGGCAAACTATTGCTTCGTCTATTGAATAAATACTCCGGCAGTCTTGGATTTTCTCTGGCAACCTCTCCTGATCTAAATAAAATAAAAAACCTCAAAATAAAGTTTGATATTATTGATCAGGAGAGAGCAAAACTCTCCTTTGATCTAATATCTTCTGCTCTTACCCCTCATGCACAAAATACACTTCAGAACGATATAAAGTTTGTATTGGAACTATTGAGAAGAATTTGCGTGCAAAAGAACATCAATTTCAGTTATAATATTAAAGATAATTTTAATATAGATATTGAGTTAAGCGATCTGGGAAAATACTGGAATAACCTGAAATGATAGGAAAAACGTTCGGCAAATATATAATTCTGGATATTATTAAGTCAGGTGGAATGGCTTCCATATACAAAGCAACTGATCCTGAAACAAAGAATATAGTAGCAATTAAGATCCTTCAGCCGTCAAACGTAAATCGCAGAGCAATAAAAGGATTCATCCAAGAAGCTAAGATGTTAAAAAAGCTAAATCATCCAAATATAATTCAGGTGATGGATTTTGGGAAAGAAGACGGAATGCCTTATATGGTGATGGAACATATTGATGGAGAAGACCTAAAAAAGCTGTTGCTTCATAAAAAAATAAAAGGAATTCAGAAAAGATATGATATTATTTTACAGATAGGAATAGGACTGGATTATCTTCATGAAAACAATATAATTCATCAGGACATAAAGCCTGAAAATGTTCTGGTCTCAAAAAACAATGAAGTAAAGATTATAGATTTTGGTTTGGCGCATTACAATAGATTAAGGATCTTTACACGTAATCGTTTTATTGATGGAACGCCTATATATATGTCTCCTGAACAGATAAGGAAAAAACATAGAGACAATAGAACAGACATATATTCTTATGGAATCACTACATATGAAATTCTAACCGGCAGAGTTCCATATCAAGCTAATGATAAAAACGCAATTATGAAAGCTCACATTGATATACGTATACGACCAAGATTAGTCTCTTATTACGATTCCAAGATACCAAAAAGTATTGAAAATTGTGTGATGAAGGCTATAGAAAAAAATCCAAATAAAAGACATAGAACCGTGTCTGAAATAATCTTGGACTTTAGTAGAAATAAAATCTAAAAAGGGAGATAGATATGAAAAAAAAGAATACGAAATTTATATTAGTCATTATGATACTAATAATTGCTGCCTATGTCGGATGGCAGGCATATTCTCTATTCCTTCAAAAAGACATTTCTAATCAGTATAAAAAAGCAGATATGTTTTATAATAAAGGCAATTTTGAAAAATCAAAGACTATCTATACTGACTTATTGAATAAAAGCCAAAAATACAAATTTACATCCGAAGAAAAACAAGCAGAACTTGTATATAGACTTGCTATATGCAATAAAAAAATGGGGAATTTAAAAAATGCCGAGACTCTTCTGAACAGAATTGCAGACCAATTCAAAAATTCAAAATATATTGACGAAATGCTGCTTGAACTGGGTGAATTGGCGCAAACAAAAGATGACCTTAAAAAAGCAGAGCTCCTATATGACAGGATATTAAACGAATATCCTAAAAGTAACATCTTTTATAATGCCTTGCATGCCAAAGCTCGTGTTTATAAACAACAAAATAAACTTTTAAATGCTCTCTCTCTACTTGAGAGAGTTACTTTGGAATCAGATAATACTGGATTAAAAAACACAGCATACAAGGAGATTGGAGACATAAACGTACAACTTATCTTCTCGCCTATTCCTACAAAAGACAGTGTGATTTATAAAGTAAAAGCTGGAGACAGTATCACCATAATTGCCAAACAATTTAATACTACAGTTGATTTGATTATAAAAAGCAACAAGTTGAAGGATACTGTAATAAGACCAGAAAAGAGATTAAAAATAACTTCTGGGGCTGGCTTCACTATTGAAGTATATACAAAGTCCAATAAGCTTGTCTTGAAAAATAACGGAAAACTTGTAAAAACCTATACAGTAGCTACTGGAGCTCATAACTCAACACCTCTTGGAAATTTTAAAATAGTAAATAAATTAAAAAATCCTACATGGTATACTGCAGGCGCTGTTGTCTCTGCAGATAGTCCCAAGAATGTCCTTGGCAATCGTTGGATGGGGATAACAGAAAAGGGCTATGGAATACATGGAACAACAGATCCCGAGAGTATCGGCAAACAATCCACAGAAGGCTGTGTAAGAATGTATAACAAAGATGTAGAAGAATTATTTGACCTTGTGCCAGTCGGAACACCTGTAACCATAAAAAAGGTCAAATTCGAAGCACGAAGCACGAAATACGAAACAATATCAAACGACCAAAATACAAATAATTAAAACAATGTTTGGAATTTTGAAAATTAGAAATTAGAATTTGTTTAGGATTTCGATATTCGGATTTCGGATTTGTTTTTAGATAGGAGACAGAAAGTGGCGATAAACGGTCTTGAATTTGAAAAACCTATCATAGAGCTGGAGAAAAGGATAGAAGAATTAAAGACCTTTGCTTCTACAGAAAAGATAGATTTTTCAGATGAGATAAAAGTACTTGAGAAAAAGGCAATTGAAAGCAAAAAAAGAATATATCAGAATCTTACAGCCTGGCAAAGAATGCAGATTGCCCGCCATCCTGACAGACCATATACTCTGGACTATATTAATGCTCTTATGAAGAATTTTATTGAACTTCACGGCGACAGATCATTTGCTGATGACCAGGCAATAATAGGAGGATTAGCTAGTTTTCAGAATAAAACTGTTATGGTAATTGGCCACCAGAAAGGCAGAAATACGAAAGAAAATCTTTACAGAAACTTTGGAATGTCTCATCCTGAAGGTTATAGGAAAATGTTAAGGTTGATGAAAACAGCTGAAAAATTTTCCATTCCGATAATTGCTTTTATTGACACGCCAGGTGCATATCCAGGCATTGAAGCGGAAGAAAGAGGACAGGCAGAGGCAATTGCGCACAACTTAAAAGAAATGGCTCACCTTCAAGTGCCTACGGTCGTTATAATTACTGGAGAAGGCGGCAGTGGAGGAGCACTGGCGATTGGTTTAGGTAATAAAGTTTTTATGCTGGAGAATGCTGTTTACTTCGTGTGTACTCCTGAAGCATGCGGCGCAATCCTTTGGAAAGACAGAGCTAAAGCTCCTGAAGCTGCAGAAGCGCTTTGTATAACAGCATTGGATTTGAAAAAATTTGAAGTTATTGACTCAATAATACCTGAACCAGTTGGCGGAGCGCATAGAAATCCAGCTGAAGTAGCCGAGAATATTAAGAATACATTAAAAACCTGTTTAAGCGAACTAACTAAACTTTCTCCTGAAGAAATTAGTAATCAAAGATACGAAAAGTACAGAAAAATAGGCAAGTTTTTAGAGAAGTAGCAGTAGCCCCAAGGGGAATCGAACCCCTGTTCCATGGCTGAGAACCATGTGTCCTGGTCCACTAGACGATGGGGCCGGAGCTGCCCCGCAAGGACTCGAACCTCGACCAGATGAACCAGAATCATCCGTCCTACCATTAGACGACGGGGCAAAACATCGGGCTAATTATAAAAGAACATTGCGGAAAGTCAAGATTTAACTCTCTACACTCCTCTTGCTAAAGTATATACAAGAATTTCTCTTGCTCCAGCCTGCAATAAGACCCTGGAGCATTCATTAACAGTTGCGCCTGTTGTCATAACATCATCAACAAGTAAAATTCTTTTTTCATTTAGCTTTTGTTCATTCCTTGCTGAAAACGCTCCTTTAATATTCTTAGTGCGTTCTTTCAGAGAAAGACCTGTTTGTGAAGGAGTTGCTTTTGTTCTCTTTAAACTAGTTTTTGACAATGGTATATTGAACCTCTTACTAATCTTTTTTCCTATTAGTTCAGCCTGATTAAATCCTCTGGAATACTCTCGTATCCAATGGAGCGGTACAGGAACAATTAAATCGCAGCTAGGGAAATCAAGACTATTTGGCAATAAAAATACCTCAAACAACGTTTCTAAAAGATACGTCTTTCTGTTATATTTAAAAAAATGAATACATTCCCTTACTGATCCATCATATATTCCGCTAGCGCGCGCTTTTGAGAAATAGAACTGTTTCTCTCTACATGTTGTGCAAATACCATTTACAAAAGGTCTGCCGCATTTATGACAAACTTTTCCGGAAATAAGTATTAGATTTTTCTTGCATGCGTCACAAAGATAGGTATCAGTCTGATATGAAAGCTGTTCTTTACATAGCAGGCAATAAACTGGAAAAACAAGGTTAATAATAAATTTAACTGGTTTTTGTAACAGTTCTATAGAGAACTTCATTTTATCCTTAACAGAAAAGCCCCGAACCAAAGATTTCTCCTGGTTCAGGGCTTCGCAAGAAACAACCTACTTATATTGCGTTCAATTTTTCAACACGAAGTTTCTTTACAGTAGGCTTATTAATTTTATCCGGCATCCAATCAGGTGCATTAGCAGGTTTTGCAACTTTTGCTACAGAACCCTTAAATATATGCAGTCTCCATTTGCCGTCTTTCTTCTGCCCATGTTCTCTGAGCTTGATCAGACCGTCGCTGTCTTTCAAACCTCTGGAAGCAGCCTTAAGAGCAGCCTGTCTTGCTCCTTTGCCCTTAAATACATTGTCTTCCTTTCTGCCTATTCTCAATGAATAGAGCTTCGCTTCTGCTTTCTTTGCCATTGTATCACCTCCCTGTTTTTGCCATTTTCCATATTAAATCAAAAGTTTCTGCAAAATGCAAATAAAAAATCGCAATACTTAGATAACCTTGAAGTCGGGGCGAGTGGATTTGAACCACCGACCTCCACGTCCCGAACGTGGCGCGCTGCCAAGCTGCGCTACGCCCCGCCTAATGCTTAATTGCAAACTTAAGTACTAAAAATCCTGCTATTAAAAGAATAGTAAACAAAATCGTTAAAAGATTAAAATATTTATTTATGAATTTTTTAACAGGTTCTCCAAAAATCTTTATTAATCCGCCTACAATAAAAAATCTTAACCCTCTTCCTAATACCGATGATACAAGAAAAACAACAAAACTAATTTTGCAAACACCTGCAGCGATTGTGAAAACCTTATATGGTATAGGGGTGAAACCTGAGACAAATACCGCCAAAAAAGCATTATCATTATACAAACTTTTCACATGATTAAAAGATCCAGGGGTAAACCCAGGAATATATGTAAAAAAGAAATTGCTTGTATACTCCCATATCTTCATACCTATAAAATATCCGCATATTCCGCCTGATACAGAACCAATTGTTGTTATGGCGCTATATAGCAATGCTCTTGCAGGTCTTGATACACAAAGAGCTATTAATAGAACATCCGGAGGCACAGGAAAACAAGAGGATTCTGTAAAAGCCAATGTAAACAATGCTGCAATTGAATACCTTGAATTAGCCCAACTCAATACCCAGTTATATAATCTTTTAATAATATTTTTGCTCTTTATTTTTATTTTAACCACTCTTGTAAACCTGATGATATTTTCAACGCCATTATCTCAACAAGTATATTCTCTGTTATTGAGCTTAAGTCTACCTCGGGCTTTTCTAATGTTCCCTTTATAGTGAAGCTCAGGTCAATATTGTCCTTTTTCGCTCTCACATAATTAATAATGTCTCTATAAGTAAGCCCAATAAAAACTTGTCTGCCTAAATCCTGCTCTTTTTTTGCGCTTAAGAATAGGTCATTGATTAATATATTTTGAGAAAAGTTAAGTCTGCCTTTTCTACATGCGCCAATTAATGAAATGTCTGCTGTTCCCTTTTTAACATAGATAGGAGCATCAGCATAGCGCTGACCAATATCCGTTATATCTATATCGGAACATTTTGCTTCCAAAGAAAAATCTCCTTTAGAACTTTTGATATCAACATTTCCCCTCAAATCCGCCTTAATATGTTTCTTGCGGCTAAAATCAATATTTGCGTAGAATTCTGTTGTCTGGTTAGAATGATAAAGAATGTTCTTTATTGCCGAAGCCATATTTATTTTGATAAACACTTTATTAATATTAACGTTAAGCTTTCTGCCGCCAATATGTTTATCAATAGATATATTATTAAAGGTGACTATACCTCTTATTGCATCTACATACGGCTTCCTCAGTTTTATATCGCAGTTAAATCTATCTTTGCATACATTTTTAACTTTAGAGTGTATCAGATTAGACATTGTTGTATTTAGTATTAGAATGCCTATAAACAGTACAACTACAGCCACAGTGGGAATTAAAACCAATGGTCGGATAAACTTGTTTTTTCTCATCTTAAAAATATATTGGACAGTATAAGCCGTATGAATTTTATAGTATCTTTCATCGGCTTTATTTTGCTTTGAGCGTTTGGTAAGTATACTGTTCTTATGGGAATCTCTTTTATTCTAAATCCTTTTCTGCCAGCTTTTATTAATGCTTCAGATTCTGTTTCAAAATTACTTGTTACAAGATTGATATTTCTCAATACCTCTGTTCTAATAAGCCTATAACCGGACTGAGTATCACTGATCCTGCAGGAAAGGAATAGTGAAGTAAAAAAAGACGTTATTCTATTTATATACAATCGCACAAACGGCATATTTTTGGTGTTGTTCATCCTGTTGCCCACAACTATATCAGCGCTATTCTTCTTAAACTCCTCTATAAACTTTGGAAGCTCTGTATAATCGTGTTGTCTGTCCGCATCCATAGTTATTAAAGCATTAAATCTTTTTCTTTCAACATAGGAAAAACCGGTTCGCAGAGCTGCTCCTTTACCTTGATTGCTTACATGCTTTATAACTGTAGCTCCGCCATCCATAGCTCTCTGAGAGGTATTATCAGTTGACCCGTCATCCACTACCACTACATCCTTAACTATTTTTTTAATATCCTTTATCAAATCGCAGATATGCTCTTCCTCATTAAAGCATGGCAATAAAACACAAATATTGCCTCTGGGTTTAACGCTTGATACTTGCTTAATTTATTTTTCCTCCCACATGTGATGAAAAAGCAGCCATTGTTCAGGATAAAAGCTTATGTATTCTTCTATAATCCCCGCAATTTGTAAAGCTGTTTTTTGTATGCTTTCATTTCTATTTTCCCCGCTTTTTGCAAAAAAGGGCTTCTCGAAAATTAGTTTATACGTCTCATCTGGTTGCCTGATAGCAAAAACAGGCAGTACAGCCGCTCCTGTCTCAACAGCCATCATTGCCGGTCCTTTTGGAACAATTGTCTCTTTATTAAAGAAATCCAGTTTAATTCCTTTTCTGAATATATCCCTATCTCCCAAAACAGCTATTGCCTCTCCTTTTCTTAATACACGAAGCGCCTTCCTAACTGCAGAGCCTACAGGGATTATATTCATGTTCTTTTGTTTTCTCTGTCTAATAAAAAACTGATTAACTCTCGGGTTATCGTGACTTAATACAACTGCATTTATAGGGTAACCTTTTAAAGAAAGCGCTATCCCGCCTATTTCCCAGTTGCCAAGATGCGCGCTCAGCGCAATTACTCCTCGCTTATAGCTAAAAGCTTCATCTATGTAATGTCTGTTTTCTATCTTTACAATTTTATCAATGTTATTTGCATCTATTTTGGGGAAAAATAAAAAATCCGCCAGATATTTACCAAAGTTCAAATAGGTCAGCCATATCAATCTGCGAAATTCTTCCTTGGTTAACTTTCTCTTGACGACATGAGATAGATTGTCTCTAACAGCACGCCTGCTTTGCCATGAAAAGTAGTAATATAATCTGCTGACTATCCTTGCCACACAATACACCCATTTTCTGGAAAGATGAATGGTAAGAAACTGAGCAATGAGATAACATACATATCGGATCATTTGGATCTCTACAATTCAACCCATGACTTTGTTCTATTACTTTTCAGCACGGCTTCAGTAACCAATAGCTGTCTGCACCCCGATACAAAATCGGGTATATTCTCTGACGATTCACCGTTAACACATTTGTAGTAATCTGTAAACAATGCTTTGAAAGCGTCATTATATCCTTCGTTATGTCCGCCCGGCAATGATGCGTAGCTTCTTGCGCCTTTAGGCATCAAAGAAGGGTCTTTGAGAAGAATCTCGTTAGCTTTATTTCTGCGACCTATCCACATCTGGTTTGGCTTTTCCTGTTCCCATATCACAGAAGCCTTTGAGCCGTATATCTCAATCCTTAATCCGTTTTTCTTACCTGCTGAAACCTGCGATACGGTAAAAACTCCTTTTATATTATCTTCAAGATGACCTAAAACAGAGGCATAATCCTCAGTATCCACAGCTATGTGTTCGCTTTCTCCTTGACTTTTGGCAAAGGTAAGCGTTTCTTCCATGGGTTTAAGGCGTGTTTTATGAATAGTTGATATATCTGCTGTTAGGGATTTGATTTTTTTATCCGTAACAAATTCTATGGTGTCGCAAAGATGAGAGCCAATGTCTGCAAAGGCTCTGCTTTCTCCGCTAATCTTTTTCTCCAGTCTCCAGTTATAATCTTTCTTATAAAATAGCCAATCCTGCAGATACTCTCCCTTGACAAGCCGGACTTCACCAATATCACCTTTTTTGATCATTTCTTTAATTGTTTGAATAAGAGGGAAAAACCTATAGGCAAATCCAACGGCTGTTGGTATATGTTTTTTTGCAGCCAGATCTGACAGTTCCTTTGCCTGTTTATAATCTAATGCAAGTGGCTTTTCCGAAACAGTGTATATGCCTTTTTCAAGAGCTTTTTTATTGACCTCGTAATGAAGAAAATTTGGGGTACAGTTATGAATAGCATCTACTTCTCCCGAATCAAGCATATCCGTATATGTTTTATAAATTAGAGGGATATTATATGTATCAGCAAACCGTTCTGCTGCATCAGCGCGCTCATCAACAACCGCTTTTATCTCTACCTGCGGGATTCTGCGCAACGCATCGTTATGCACTTTGCCCATAAACCCGCAACCGACTATTCCAATCCTTATTTTGTTCCTCATAACTTATCCTCAAGTTTCATATTATGAATTGTTTTAAATATTTGAGTCCGAGTTTTAATCCCTGCTTAATTTTCTCATCGTTTCCTGACCAGACAGGATCCTCATGCTCTATACTTAGAACATGATCATAATCATATTCCTGCAATGTTGAAATAAAACGGCTCCAGTCTATCTCTCCTAATCCAGGCATTCTATAACGCCACCATCCTCCATGGTGAGCCATCACAATACCTAAATTTTGAATATTTTCCGAAATAATTTCCGTATCCTTTGCATGAACATGAAAGATTCTATCCTTATAATCCTTAACGCATTGTATATAATCTATACCCAGCCAGTGAAGATGTGAAGGATCAAAATTTAGGCCAAAATTAGCATCGGGAATACGACTAAACATCTCATCCCACATAAAAGGAGCAAATCCGATTTGTCCAACAAGCCCTTCAAACTGCCATCCTGGCATAGGGCAATTCTCTACAGCGATCTTAACTCCTTTTCCATCAGCAAACTTAACAACTGGCTTAAAGACATCCTCAAACACAGGAAGATTCTCCTTCAGCTTTCTATTTTTGTCTCTGCCTATAAAACAGCTAACAATTCCTACATTCAATAAATCGGCTGATTCTATGACCTTTTTGAGATGTTCAATTCTTGCATCTCTTACATTTTTATCAGGATCAAGCATATTATCGCAATAAGTCAGGCAACTAATTTCCACATCTCTTTCTTTGCATTGATTCTTAATCACTTCTGCTTCTGCTTTATCCAATTTTACAGCATCAATAGTGCTGCTTGAAAAATCCCTTTCATTTTTTCTTGGCCAACATGCAAGTTCCAATGTATTAAATCCTTCCTTACTCGCAAAATCAATAACATCACCAAACGAACATTTAGGCAAACACGCCGTTAAAAATCCTATATCCATGAGTAGACTCCTTCTATTTATTATTTATTCTTCAACAGCACCTGATATTGATTTGATACATTCTTTTATTGCAGACAAAGGATTATTTGCATCACCTTCATATTCAATAATTGCAGGTCCATCAAACTTGTTTTCTCTCAGTTTAGTTAACAATTCTTTTAATTTTAGATTGCCTTCTCCAATAATTACATCTTCGGGCTTTCTTGCTTTATCAAAAACAAAATCCTTAAGATGAATACTGTAAAGTCTATCTCTAAATTTTTCTGCCATTTCCAGAGGATCTTCACCCGAATCTAATGCCCAAGCTGTATCAAGACACAATCCTATTCTTTCCGTTGTATTCTTAAACACATAGTTTAACATTGCCGCTGAGCCTAGCCAGTGCTTACCTCCATGATTGTGAATAGCAAGGTTTATATCATATTCATCAGCAAGTTTCTCTGCTGTCCTGTAGCTTGCAGGAACAGTATTTATATCAAATGTCGCGCTTATCACTTTCGCTCCTGCAAGTTTTGCAAACTCAAACAGCTTCCTTTCCTCGTTTTCATTATTCCCAAAACCACATACACCAATAGAAAAAATATCTATTCCGTTCTCTTTGTAGAGAGATACTATCTTTTCAAACCGGTTCACATCAGAAAAATCAACATGAACTCCGCAGAGTTCAATTCTTGAAAGCTTGCATTCTTTCAGAAGCTCTATAACTTTCTTATTGTCTTTAAAATTCCTGAAACAGTAGCTCTGCACGCCTAGTTTTAGTTTGAATTCGTCCATTTTTATTCTCCTATTTTAACTTCCATTTTCTTTTCCGCTGAACTGTAAATACCGTCAATTAATAATTGAAGGTTCAGTACTTCCTTTCCCGACGCTATGGGTTCGGAATTATCCAGAATCGCTTGAGCGAAGTGACGGGCTTCATTCTCAAAATTATTGGACTCCCTGTATTGATGGACAAAATCCGCCAAATACCCGCAATCCTCGCCAAAGACCTCCAATTTGCCACCACTGAGCTTTGCTCCGCGCTTATCACCGAGAATCATGGTGAAGAGCTGTTCTTCTCCAATATTCGCAGCCCATGCGCATTCAAGATTCATGGTCATATCACCTTCAAGCCTGACCAGAGCTGTCGCATAATCCTCCACATCAAATGTTCCGCCTTTGACACTGAACTTCTCCGCCCACATATTGACATAGTTGTAGTCGGAACGATTGCCGAATTTGGTGTAGGTCGCCGCAGAAACCGCTTCCGTCCGTGGATAGCCCATCATATGAAGCGTAAGGTCCATCACATGAACGCCGATATCAATGAGAGGACCGCCTCCTGACTTGCTTTTAGTGGTAAACCATCCGCCAAGACCGGGGATACCCCTCCTTCTGTGTAGCACCACTTGGGCGTGATAGATGTCGCCGAACATCCCATCGTCAATCATGCTTTTTAACGCCATGCTCTGCGGGGTGAATCTCTGACACAGCGCTATCATAAGTTTTCTGTCGTTCTTCTCCGCAGCATCCACCATTTCTCGCGCCTGTTCGGCATTCAGCGCCATTGGTTTTTCACACAAGACATGTTTGCCGCCGTTGAGGGCTTTAACGGTTATATCACGATGCAGGAAATTCGGCACACAGATAATAACCGCATCCACATTCTCGTCGTTTATGAGATCATCGGCATCGCTGTAAAGCGCCTTTACACCATATTGTTCCGCCATCTTTTTGAGATTTTCAGCATTCATATCCGCGAAAGCGACAAGCTCTGCGTTTTCAATGCTTGAGAAGCTACGGGCATGCACATTTCCAATGCTTCCGCATCCAATAATTCCGATCTTTACCTTTTTGCTAATAGCCATTTTGATACCCCCTCCTGTTTAATAAAAATTATATATCATTTTCTCCAGTCAAAAACAACACCAATAAACTCATCCTTATTATCCTTTAGCCCATTGTATCCTTTCTCTGCTTGTTCAGGTTTAAGTATATGGGTAAGCAAGGGCTTTACTTTTAACCTGTTATCTTTAATTAACCCAAATACAATCTTTGAATTTCTCTCTATAGAATGCTTAACAAAAGGATCAGGTTTAACAGGATAGCGCCATTCATGAGCGCCTTTAAATTCAACTAATCCGGGGTTTAAATGAATATAATTAAAAACATCAGTTACATTTGTATTATATTCACCTCTTGGACTTCCCAGCAGGATAACCTCACCTCTTTTTGAAACCAGAGGCAATGAATCAACAATAACCGCTGGAACACCTGTGGCATCAATTAATGTTGAAACTCCGTTATTACCTGTAATGTCCATAATTTTTGATTTTAAAACATTCTTATCACCAGGTACTGTTAAACCAACTCCGCATTCCTCCGCTTTTTTCAGGCGTTTTATACTTAGATCAATACCTATTACACTTCCACCCTGGAGCCGCGCAAGCTGCGCCGCAAAATTACCTACCATTCCCATACCCATAACAGCGGTAAAATCACCAAGCTCAATATTAGAAACCCTGAGTGATGTAATCGCTATTGTGACCATTCGCGTAAAGCAGGCATACTCTTCTTTTAATCCATCCGGTAGTTTTAAACATATCTGCTTATTAGCGTTAATCTTAAAATATTGTGAATGCGACCCATAAGAGAATACTATATCACCCTTTTCTATATCTTTAACATTATCTCCCGAAGCGATTACCTCTCCCACTGAAATATATCCTGGAGTCGAAGGAAGTTTAAACCATGATTCATTCCCTGACAAACAGGCCAATTCTGTTCCCGGGCTTATTAGCGAATATCTGTTTTTGATAATAACTTCATCCAGCCCATGATCTTTTTCATTAAACTCATCGCTGCATATTTCCGCTTTCCATGGTTTGGTAAATACAATCTTTCTATTGCTTAACATTGTTGTCCTCCGGTTGTTGGAACTGTTTTTTTAATTATTGTTGACTAACCTTCTCGTTATAGTTTCAGCTATTAAAAGTCGATTTTTTAACTTTTTTCGCATTTTTGTTTTCTTCAAATTTGGTTGCTAGTTCTCTCATTGCTTTTTGCAACTAATCTGTTACGCATTATGCGCATGCAATCCTGGGCATCCATAATGGTTCTTTACCCATTTCTGCAAATAGGAGCTTTGTAATAAGCTCTGTTTTAAGCTCAAAATATTCTTTCTTATCCCATAGATTACTGATTTCCTGAGAATCTTTTTCAAGATCAAACAATTCTCCATATTCCTGATTATAATACACTGTAATTTTATATCTTTTATCAACATAGGTTTTTACATGAATGGTTGTTGGCTGATGTCTGTTTTCAACAATAATATGTTCTCTGATCTTATCCTTTTTACCAAACCAGACGTCTCTTTGGTTTATACCTGCCATTCCTCTGGGAATATCAATTCCAGCTGTACTCAAAAATGTTGGAGCAAGATCAACAAGGGATTGTAATGAATCGGACTGTTTGCCGGCAGGAACTCTTCCAGGGAAACGTGTAATAAATGGAAGTTTAATCATATCCTCATAATGAAATGGTCCCTTGGCAATCAGACCATGCTGGCCATAAAAATGACCATGATCTGTAGTGAAAACAACAAGTGTGTTTTCCGCTAATCCCAATTCTTCCAGCTTATCCAGAATCCTGCAATATAGGATACGCCTCTAAAGATGGGAAATCTTCGGTTCCTGCTAATGGCTGGAAATGCGCCTTGCCGACCAAGGCTGTTTTATATCCGTTATTTCCAAAAATCACTCCTGCTGTATGTTCGTTCTCAGGAAGCTTGGTACCCAATGACCACGCGCCATGCTGACTGGGATATTTACCTGTTATAATGGATGCTCGCGTTGGTGTACAGGTTGGATTCGGACAATACGCGCGGGTAAAGACCGTTCCCTGCTTTGCAAGCCTGTCAAGATTTGGCGTTTTGACTTCATTATTGGTTATGCCCAGTGTATTCCAATGCTGCTGATCACTGGTAATCAGTAAGATATTTGGTTTTTCATTCATAAATTTCCTCCTCAGTAACACTTCTTTGTCCTTTATGGTGTATAGGTGCGTTCTTTATGACTGGCTCCGGTTCGCCTGCTGCGATCATTCGCCTTATTAAACGCTTTTTCATTCTATCAGCAACCTTTCTATGAGAATCTAATCCTGCAAGATTGTCCAGCTCATACTGGTCAGCCTTTAAGTCATACAGAAAATCCTCTACGAACTCCCACGACGAAAGATCCTCGATCCCTTTTTCTTTTTTGCGAATGGAGTACTTCCAGCGTTTTGTCCGCACGCACCGACTGAGGTAAGTTTCAAACATCTCGCTATACACTTCTTCCTGCCAATCTTTAGCAGAATGTCTAATAAGAGGAAGAAACGAGTGCCCCTGCATATCAGCTGGCACAGGAAGCGCGCATGCGTCAAGCAGAGTGCATGGCAGGTCAATAAGACTTATCATTTCCTGAATACGTCCACCACTTGTAAATCCAGGTCCTTTGAGCGCAAGAGGAATCCGCATGGACGCATCATGACAACTGCGCTTGTATTCCTTGTTGCGCGTTTTGAAATGACAACCGTGGTCAGTTGCGAAAACAACAATAGTGTTTTTCTCCAACCCGAGACTTTTCAGAGCATCAAGTACTCTGCCGAATGCTTCGTCAAGCCGTTTTATCATTCCATAGTATCCGGGAAGATGGCGGGCAGATGAACCGCCCAATGTCCGTAGATCCGGCGGCATCCAACAGTCCATGTACTTTTCCTCATACCCTGTTGGCGCAGGATAATCATCACGATGATTCTGGTAATGCGGTTCAAGAAACGAAGTAAACAGGAAAAATGGATTGTCCTTATTGCTGTCAATGAATCGAATTGCTGCATCCGCCACTGCGTCAACACGGTATCCAGGCAATTGGACAGGCTCGCCGTCATTGTTATACATGGTCACATTATACGCATCTGAAGTGAATTCCAATACATTAGACCCAAGCCAGTAGTCATATCCGTCACGACGATTTTTCGGCACAGGATTTTCATGACACATGTGCCACTTTCCGATATAACCTGTATAATATCCTGCCTCTCTGAACCTATGACCAAGTGTAACGCTGCCAACCGGAAGTTCACCTGCATTACTATGCGTATCATAATTTGAAGCATAGCGACCTGTTTGCAAACAGATGCGGGCAGGAAGACAGACGGGTTGAGGCGTAAACGCATTGTAACAATGCGTGCCATCCTGAGCCATTCTGTCAAAATTAGGAGTCAGACCCATTGGGTTGCCATGAACCCCTGTTGAATCCCATCTTTGCTGGTCTGTAAAAAACACGACTACACTCGGTCGTTTTTGATTTGTCATGCTAAATTTCCTCCTTTTCATGCATGCAATTTTAACAAAGGTTCAATAATTTCCGGGGCATACCTTCCTGAATGTCGATAGAGACTATGGCTGCCATTTGTCCCACAATATGGGTTCTCATACTCCCATACAATTTCTTTTTCCTTTGTTATCTCAAAAATACGGCCTTGTCCTCCACTACAGATAAGGATATTACCATTGGGAAGTTGCTGTTGACCGGAAACATATGATGAGTAAAAGTTTTCCGGCGGACTACTCTTATACTCCCAGATAATTTTCCCAGAAAGCGGATCCATTTCAACGATGCGGGAGTAGCCGCGATTATCCTCCGGATCATGGCACCCATTGTCAAATAAAAGGATATGACCGTTTCTTAGCATAATCGGATTATGCTGGCCAAGAATCTCTCCCGGTCCCCATGTCCAGACAATCCTTTTGCTCTCTTTATCAATCACGCCGATGATATTTGCCTCCCTGTAACTGAAGATTATATTTCCTTCCTGAAAGCGAGAATCTTTTTCCCCGCTTTTATTTTTAGATATGGGAAAGCAGTTATTACAATGCGCCCAATCACGACTTCTTTCTCCATTGTTGCGGGGAAAGCTTAAGCCCGCTAATTGGTTTAATTCTTCAATATGGTCATTTCCATGCCATTCCCAGACTATCTCTTTATCAGGCGTTACCTCAATTATATAAGGGGAGAAACAAGCGCGATAATCGGGCCAGATTTCTTCTCTAACTTTAGAATTTATTATCTCTTCTCTGCATAGGATCAATGTATTTGCATTATTTAATCGGTAAAAATCATGGTCCACTGTGCAGGGATAATACCATATCTCATTTCCTTGCCAATCAAGTTCATGCACACCGCGGCTTTCTTCTATTGTTCGGTCATGGGTCATATATAACAAATGACCTTCTTTGGTTAATCGTCCAAATTGAATACTGGAATGTTCAATTTGCCAGGTATGTACCAGATTCCCTTGCATATCTATGAGGTAAAAATGATCACCTGTGCCCCTGCAGAAAAGGGTATAGCCCCGGTAAGCTTTTCCAGAATTATGAATCTTCACACCTCCGGTTCCATTTTGATCCTGAGTTCTTGATTCACTTCTGATAAGCATATTATAAGTTAGAAAATCCATATCCTCTTCTCCTATTTTTTAATCAAGGTAGAACCTCTTACGACTAACTTTACCGGGAAAATTGTTTTTCTTGCCGGGCTTGAATCATCCTTAATCCGCTCTATTAAGCGGTTCACCGCAGCAACTCCCATTTCCTTCCTTGGGATAGAGATTGTGGTCAAGGGAGGCTCAAGATAGGTGCCCATCTCGTCTCCATTGAATCCGATAACAGATATGTCCTCTGGGACATTTAGCTCCAGGGCTCTTGCTGCCTTCATTATCCCTGCGGCAATGGAATCGCTATAGGCAAATATAGCCGTGGGAATTTTTGCCGATTTCAATATCTCCTCTGTCCTTAATCTTCCCCCCTCTATGTCTGCTCCTTCCTTTACTATTTCCCGGTCAAACGCTATTTCGTTTTTTATCAGGGCCTCTCTGTATCCATCTATCCTTTCCCTAATATTGGGAAGAGGCATGGAGGATGTCCTTCCGATGAAGCCAATCCTTTTATGACCCAGTTGAATCAAATAATTTGTTGCCCGGTAAGCCCCTGAAACTTTATCTATGGTGATGCAATCGGTATCATCACCGTAGAAGGCATCAACAGAAATCATCAGAAGCCCTCTGCCCTTTAGAAAATCATAAAGTTTATTTTGGATTCTGCCTGCAATTATTAAACCGTCTACTTGATTAAAGAACGCTGGCAATGAAGCTCTATTCTCCAATTGCCCCTCAGTATAGGAAAAGAGGAGATGGTAATTTTGATTGGTTATCTCATTCTCCATTGCTTCCATGATTTTGGCATAATAGGGGTTGGAGAATTTGTTGAAGGAACCAAAGATGAGGCAACCAATATTACCGGTCTTAGTAACCAGCCCTGTCTTTTTCTCTCTGAGTTTTCGCGCTGTCTCATTGGGAACATAGCCGAGTTCATCAATAGCTCTTTTAACTCTTTCCCGGATTTTTTCGCTTACATAGGGTTTGTTGTTAATCACATTGGAGACGCTCATCACCGCTACCTTAGCATGGGCAGCCACATCCTTAATGGTTATAGCCATTTTTGTATCGTTATTTGTATCGCTCATATTTGCATTATACACTAATTGTTTTTTCTGTCAAATCAAAGCATTTGTTTGTTTCCTCTTTCTCGTTTTATTGATGATGCAATCTTCTTAAGCTCAGGAAGAACGTGATTGAAAAGCTGCTTCCATCCCTTGCATAACCAGCTCAAATCTTTCGAATTATCTCTTTTATAAAGACGGTGCTTTAAGCAATCACCAGAGCAGTATTTAAGATATTCACACCTGTCACACCCCTTATTCCAAAGAGCTTTCTTTTTGCCGAATTCTATGTATTTCGGAGAAGTTTGAAGTTCTTCCCATGAATCATTCATTATGTTTCCAAGTTTTTTCTTGGATTCAACAAAGAAATCACACGGGTATATATCTCCGTTATGTTCAACAACAAAATACTGACAGCAGTTATCTCCCATACGACAGACATTATATACACCGTCTACAATCAATGTGAGAATAGAATCAAACAGGCGCACAGAGACTTTTCTCATATCCCTTTTGATCCATTCATCAAAGATTCCACACAGAAAATCACCCCATTCCTCTCCACTAATTGAAAAAGGCATGGGGTGTCCCTTATTGTCAAACTCTACACATGGAATGTATTGATGATAGAAAAATCCCATATCACAGAGAAAACGGTAAACTTCCTTAGCTTTTTTTACATTTGCTGAAGTAACGAGAGTCAGAATGTTAAACTCAACATTGTTCTGTTTTAGATGCTTTATGCCTCTTAAAACATCCGCATATGATCCATGTCCGTTAGCAGTAATTCTGTATCGGTTATGAATATTCTCAGGTCCGTCAAGACTAACTCCCACTAAAAATTTGTATTTCGCAAGGTGCTTGGCAAATTCCCTGTCAATTAGTGTGGCGTTCGTCTGAAGTCCGTTTGCGACCAAAGCGCCATTCTTACCATATTTCTGCTGAAGTTCAGTCGCTCTGCGAAAAAAATCAACTCCCATAAGTGTCGGCTCGCCACCCTGCCAGCCAAAAGCATACTGCTTCTGCTCTGTTTTCATATAGCTGGAAATCATTTTGGCAAGTACCTTATCAGGCATACGGTGACATTTGGTTTCAGGATAGAGAGCGCTTCTATCCAGATAAAAACAGTATGCACAATGAAGATTACAGTCAGCTGATGCAGGTTTTATTAAAAGAGAAAATTGTTTCATTTTATTTAATATATCATATTTTTTTGTATTTGAATGGAAATGTTGAGAAGGATAATAAGAAGCTAAAGGTTTTTCAATAAATTATCAATTTTTTGCGGGAATTTTAATGACTTAAGATAAATTCTGTCAGCTAATTCTTCACTATAACAGTGTGCGATAAGATTTCTATTATCTAAAAACTCAAACCAGCTTTCAACATTATCAATTAGTTCTAATCTGCCCCCTTCGCGGATACAATTTTTGGGACTTTTGCAATCAAACCCCTGATCTCTGACATACTCTTGAATTGTCTTCCATGCGAGCTCAAAAGTAAACTCAAATCTTTGAATAGTAGCATCTTTATTCATTGAGGTTGGATCTGCTTTAATTGCCTCTTTTAATCTTTGACCAGCCTTTTCAAGAGATTTAATTAAACTTTCTAATTTGCTCATAATTTTTTAATTTTTGATAAAGCCACTTTTTTGAAGTTGGCAGGCACTAAAGAAAAATCTACTATCTCAACTTTATACGGTAAATCAGATTCTTCTAATGCCTCTTCAATCAAAATTTTAATCTTTGCAGGTAAAGGGTAACTGCCCAAAACCCCTATATCGTAATCACTATATTTTTTAGCTTTGCCAGTAGCCCTTGAACCGAAAATAAAAAACTGATACTCTTTGACATCCAAAAATTGAAGGATAATATTTTTTATCTTATTTTCCTGATTATCTGAAACCTTCCTCATATAATTTATCTTAATAGTTTAAAAACCAAAAGTCAATGAAGACATGTTGCTTTTTTGGAAATGGAAAAGGAATTGTTTTGCTTGACAATCAAAAATGAGCATGCTATCATCCATAATCAAGCAAGTATGAGCAGGAGTGAGCATGTTTACGCAGGAAAGACAAGAAAAGATAAAAGAAATTTTACATAACAAAAAGAGTGTATCTGTTCCGGAGCTGAGTGGACAGCTTGATGTGTCGGAATCAACAATAAGAAGAGACCTGCATATCCTGGAACAAAACAGGTTAATTTACAGGACGCATGGCGGAGCGATTAATATAGATTCCGTGCGTTTTGAACCTTCTCTCTCAGAAAAAGAAATTCAGTTCAGGGATGAGAAATTAAGAGTAGCAAAACAGGCAGTTCAAATGATACAGGAAGGAGATACGATTGCGCTGGATGGCGGGACTACAACCCTTGAAATAGCGAGAAATTTATTGAATATGGCGAATCTGACTGTTGTTACAAACTCAGTAAAGATAATTGCTGAGCTGGCAAATTTGCCGGATGTTAATGTTGTTGTAACAGGTGGGAATCTGCGCAGAATGAACATGACACTTGTAGGACCTATCTCAAATCAGACACTGGAAAATTTACATATTGATAAGTTGTTTACAGGCACAATCGGTCTCACATATGAAGAAGGACTCACAACGACAGATGTCATTGAGGCAGAAACAAAGAGGGCTATGATTAAAAAGGCAAAAGAGGTAATTGTTGTTGCAGATTATAGTAAGATTGGCAAATTGGCGTTTGCAAATGTAGCTCCTATAGATAGTATTGACAAATTGATTACAAACACTGGTGTTTCTAAAAGGTTAGTAAAGAAGCTCCAAAAGAAAGGGATCGGGGTTATCACTGTATGAAAAAAGCTATACAGTTTGGTGCTGGAAATATTGGAAGAGGATTTATAGGACAACTTTTGTTTCAGTCCGGTTATGAGACAACATTTATAGATGTAAATGAAGAGGTTATATTCGCAATAAACCGGATAGGTTCCTATAAAATTAACATAGTTGGGAAAATGGCATCATCTTTAAAGGTTCGAAACATCAAGGCAATAAATGCAAGAGACACCGAAGCAGTGATTTCAGAACTTGTTTCTGCAGACGTTGCTGTAACCGCAGTTGGCAATAGTGTTCTTGAAAAAATAGCACCGCTCATAGCGAGTGGATTAGCGGAAAGAAAAAAGAAGAATGTAGAGAAACCTCTTAATATCATAATATGCGAAAATCTCTTAGGCGCCGGTCAGGTGTTTAGGAAACTTGTTCTGGAATCTCTTGATAAGACTTTGTGGGATTATGCGAAAAGGAATCTGGGACTTGTGGAGTCGGTTGTCAGCAGAATGGTTCCTGTGGTTCCTAGTAATATTTCAGAAAAAGATCCACTTTATATTGCCGTTGAAGAGTATTGTACACTTCCAGTTGACAGAGAGGGGTTTATTGGAGAAATACCCGATATAAAGGGCATGGTTCCGTATGAGAACATAGATGCTTATGAGGAAAGAAAGATATATACACATAACGCAGGGCATTCTATATGCGCTTACCTTGGTTATCAAAAGGGATATGAGTTTGTATGGGAAGCACTGGAAGATAAAGAGATATACACTGTTGTGACAGGAGCTTTAAGAGAAACAGGGGAAGCGCTTATTAAGAAACATGGTTTTAATTCGCAAAAGCACTATGAGCATGTTGATGATTTGCTGTACAGGTTTGCTAATAAAGCGCTTGGAGATACAATATGCAGAGTAGGGAGAGATCCAATACGTAAACTGGGACCAAATGACCGTTTAATAGGCTCCGCAAAACTGGTTTTAGAGTATGGTATAAAGCCTGTAAATATATGCAAAGGAATCGCAGCCGCATTGAAATATGATTGTTCTGAAGATCCATCAGCTTGTCAATTAGCAAATTCAATCAAACAAAAAGGAACGGACTGGGTTTTTAAGAATATTTGCAGCATTGATCCACAAAGCAAAATAGCAAAACTTGTTAAAGGAGAACTGATATGAGAGCAGCATTATTGGAAGATATTGAGAAGCTTAAGATTACAGAGGTTGCCACACCAAAACCGCAGATTGGAGAAGTGCTGATAAAAGTAGAAGCCTGTGCTGTCTGCGGAACTGACATAAAGATTTTTCATCACGGGCATAGGCTTATTACTTTCCCGCGTGTTACAGGGCATGAGGTGACCGGAAAGATAATTGAAGTTGCGCAGGACGTTTCTAAATATAAATCCGGGGACAGGGTTGCGGTTGCGCCGGCTGTTCCATGCGGAGACTGCTATTACTGTCATCGTGGAAAGCAGGCAATGTGTGAAAATCTGCAGGCAATCGGGTATTTTTGGAACGGGGGATTTGCGGAGTATATGATTGTCCCGAAAATTGCCGTAGATAATGGATGTGTAAATATTCTGCCTGATAATGTTTCGTTTGAGGAAGGAGCGCTTGCTGAACCTTTGGCATGCGTTATAAACGGACAGGAGCTTTCAAATGTAGGTATGGGTGATACTGTCGTAATAATAGGCACAGGTCCAATGGGATGTTTGCATGCAGAACTTGCCCGGGCAATAGGAGCAACAAAAACTGTGATGATAGAAGTGTCAGAGGAAAGACTTGAGCTTGCAAAAAAGACTGTAGATGCGGATTTATTTATAAACTCAAGAGAGCAGGACAGTATCAAGTTGGTTAAAGATTTAACACAAGGCAGGGGAGCAGATAAGATTATAGTTGCATGCGGAGTTGGCAAGGCGCAGGAAGACGCGCTGAAAATGGTTGCAAATCTTGGCAATGTGAATTTTTTCGGAGGATTGCCAAAAGATAAGCCATTTATTCAGTTAGACAGCAATATTATTCACTATAAGGAATGCTCTGTAACCGGTACCCACGGATCCAGTCCTTGTCATAATCAAATGGCTATAGATTTGATAGCAAGTGGAAAGATAAAGATAAAAAAATACATAACAAAGGAGTTTAAACTTGATGACTTGAGAGAAGCAATAGCGAGAGCAGAGACAGGTAAAGAGATGAAAATAATTATAAAACCATAATTTAAAATTCGAAGCACGAAGCACGAAATACGAAACAATATTAAATAACAAAAATACAAATGCTCAAAACAATGTTTTGAATTTAGAAAATTTAAATTTAGGATTTGTTTAGGATTTCGATATTCGGATTTAGGATTTTATATGTTGTATTGTGGTTAGTTTTTAACGTCAAAAAGAAAAGGAGAGAGCATGAAGGAGTCTAAACAGGAACTTGTCGGTTATCTGCGTAAAATGATGGACATACGTTTATTTGAAGAAAAGGTTATGGAACTGCTTGCGAGAAACATAATAAAGGGCGCATCGCATCTCTATGCAGGAGAGGAAGCTGTCGCAGTTGGAGCGTGCAGCGCAATAGAAGAAGATGATTATATTACAAGCACACATCGCGGACACGGACATTGTCTTGCAAAAGGCGGCAAGCTGCCGGAAATGATGGCTGAGCTTTGCGGCAAAGCAACAGGCTACTGCAAAGGGCGCGGCGGCTCAATGCATATTGCAGACGTTACAAAAGGAAATCTCGGAGCAACCGGTATAGTTGCCAGCAATCTTCCTGTTGCGGTTGGAGCGGCTCTATCTGCAAAACTGAGAAAGACAAATCAGGTGGTTTTGTGTTTCTTTGGAGACGGAGCGTCCAATAACGGAATTTTTCATGAATCGCTGAATATGGCTGCTGTCTGGAAACTTCCGGTTGTGTTTGTCTGCGAAAATAATCTGTATGGAATGAGTGTCGCTGCAAACAGATGTTCGGCAGTTCAGGACATGGCGGATAAAGCCAAGGCATATGACACACCAAACATGATCTGCGATGGTATGGATATACTTGATGTCAAAGAAACCATAAAAAAAGCTGTTGAAAGAGTTCGCAAGGGAGATGGCCCTACACTTGTGGAATGCAAGACATATAGATATTTTGGCCATTCAAGAAGTGATCCCAGGGCATACAGGACAAAAGAAGAGGAAAAGGAATGGAGGAATAAGTGTCCTATCAAGCAGTTCAGCAAAAAATTAGTAGATAATAAAATTCTCACAGAGGAAGAGATTGCTCAAATTGAGAGACAGGCTGAAGAAGACGTAGAAAGCGCGGAGAAATTCGCCATTGAAAGTCCGTATCCTGATGTTAAGGAACTAATGGACGATATTTATGCGCCTTCTCCG
>JAUWOV010000063.1 GCA_030611945.1 bacterium
AATGATAGGTGCGATAATAGGCATTATTGTTGCTTTGGTCTCTGCGGGTTCTGCGATATATTCGGCTCAACAGCAAAAGAAAACAGCTGATTATAGAGCGCAATTAGCAGAAGAAGCTGGCGAGGAAGTAAAGGCAGGGACTGAGGTTGAGAAGGCAAGAGCGGAAAGAGAAGGGAAAAGATTAAAAGCAAGGCAGAGAGCGATGTATGCAAAGTCTGGCGTTAAAATGGAAGGTTCTCCTCTTGAAGTGCTTGCTGACACACAAGCGGAATTAGACTTAGATCAAATGATTATAGAGCATGGCGGGCTTTCAAGAGCTAGTGCATATGAGCGAAAAGGCATGTTTTTAAGGCAAGCAGGTCGCAGTGCCCAGCAGGCAAGTTATATAAGAGCAGGAGCGAGCCTACTTGAATCAGGAGGAAAAATCTATAGTGGATATCAAGGGAGACAATAACTTTGGCTAGAATTCCTATCTATACTTCTAAAGCCCCTATGCAGGGACCAATTGTAGTTGAACCTCATCCTATGGCGGGCACGCAAGTTGCAGAGGCAATAGGCGGACTTGCCCGGACTGTTGGCAAGGGTGTTGAGGATTGGGCTAATGCTAAGGCACAGGATACAGCACAGAGAGAACTTGCAAGTAGTGCAATAAATTATAAGAGCAAGATGTCCAATTATGTTATTGGCGTAAGAGACAATCCCGATTATAACAAAGATTGGGAAACTGATTTTAATAAATTCGAAAAGGAAACAAGAGGTGGAATAGAATTTACAAGTCAAAAAGCAAAGCAAGTTGCTGAACGAAATTTTGACAATTATCGCATAGCATATAAAACCGAATTAGCTGGTATTGATAGGCAAAAATACCAAAAAGCAGGAAGAATACAATTAGATATTGACTTAGATTTAGCAGAAAAGATGAGAGATAAAAAACAAGTAGATTTGCTTCTTAATTCAGCTAATTTACTACTTAGTAAACCGGCAATAGAAGCAAAAAGAATTGAGAGATATCATGATATAGAAATATTGCAGATTAGAGATGCTTTAACTTTAGATCCAAAAGCGGATTTGAGTGGATTTAAGAATGTATCTAATAAAGAAAAATCGGAGTTAGTCAGTGTCTTTAGACGTAATGCTATAGCAGAGGCGAATAGATTAAAAGCTGAACGGGCAGATAAATTAAAAAAACAGCAAGCCGAGTTAGATAAAAACAATGTTGACGAATTAAGAGAACATACTTTTACTTATGATAAATTACTTGCTCAGAAACCTATACTTAGTAAAGAGCAATATAGGTATTTTGACAAAGCATTGGCAACAGTGCCACCAGAAAAAAGCGATCCAAAAGTAAGGGCGGAATTGTGGAAACGACTTGGATTGGGACTTTTAACACGAACCGATATTATGGATGCTTATGGGAAATTGAATCAACCAGATAAAGAAAAGCTTGAAAGGAGTTATACTAATCGTGAAAAAAATGAGTGGGGGCAAATCATAGAACCAAATAAATATCAACAGGCTACAAAAGAAGTAGATAAAACTTTAAATGAATTGGTTGAAGATAAATTAATGAGCAAGCAAGATATGGAAGAAGCTAGAACAAATGTAATTTATAAACTTTTTGATGTATCTAGGGAAAAGAATCTGGCAGATGATGAGATAATAGAACAAAAAGAAAAATTAATGCTTCCTTATTATAAAATGCAATCTCAATTATTAAATGATAACAGATCGTGGAATGATTTTATAACTGGTAGAAAAACAGAGCGTGAAAAAGCAGAGAAAAAAGTTGAGAAACTTGAGATTTTAATAGAAAAAGAACCCGTTAAAGAAAAGCCTAAAGAAATTCTAAAAATAGAGGGTATTCCACCAGAGCGGGTTACGGAATTATCTGATTGGTTAAGGGAAAGCGGAAAAGTTGTTGATGAGGAAAACATAAGACTATCCTATGAAAAATTTAAATAAATTAGATTTTACCAAAGCAAATGAATCATTTTTAACAACTCTTAAAGATGAACCTAAAAAGATGAGTTCATCTGAATTTGCTACATTCTTCGCAACTCTTAAAGATGAACCTATCAAATTTGGCGGAGGCATATCACGAGGAAAAGGTGCAGTTGGAACATTTGAAGACGACCTACCTAAAATTGAACCTATGACTTCTTACGTCAGGGGGCAAGTTGCCATACAAAAATTATTACCAGCATTTTTCAGAAGACAACAAAGACGAGAACAAGTAATAGAGAAGGGATTAACAAATTATATGAAATATGCGCAGCCAGCTTTTAAATGGGCTATCTCTGGTATGCCAGAAGAAGACCCTGAGCGATTTATGAAAATGAGTTGGGCAGACGTAATAAGGGAATCATATCCAGTGCTTAGCGACCCTGAAAGTCCACTAGCCAGATCAGTAGCAGTTCAATTCGGAGTTGAAACAGCAGGCGAATTATTAGATATTGGCACAAGACCATCTACATATCTTATATGGGGAGTCGCTGAAAGATTAATCCCCCCGGCATTAGGTGCAGTTTTTAGAAAATTGCCAAAGGGAGTTCAGCAATCTCTTATCAAAGAAAGATTTATTTGGGGCAGAAAACCACTTGACTTAGCATATAAGGAATTAGGATTAAAAAGAGGAGCTTCATTAAAGGAAGTTCATAAAGCATATCGTGGCATGGTTAGTGAATGGCATCCAGATAAAGCGCCTGCTGGGCAATCAATGAAATATCTTCGTAAATTTTTAAGAAAGCAAGGAGCATATGACAAAATAAAAGCGTCAACGGAAATAATAAGACAAGGAGAAATACTTAATAAAGATTTAGGATTGCCAATACCTAGAGAAGAAATGGCAAAAGTAAAACCCATTATAAGACGAACGGATATAGGGCGAGTCATGCCTACAAAACCAACTATGCCCATAAAATTTGTTAAGCCGATAGATATAGGAACAGCCATTGAAAAAGGCGATTATAGATCTATTCTTAAAATGTCTAATATAAAATATGATGAGTATGTTACAAAGAATTTTGAACCAGAGGAATTAAAGAAAATACAATTTTTATTTACTAAAGGTGGAAAAAGTCCTGATATTGCTGCTGCTGATTTAATGATAGACCATCCCGAAGTTGGAGAGATAACAGGTGATGATATAATTAGAAACGCAATAGCTCAAACAGGGAAAAAACTTGACACAATAGGAGACCAAGAGTTAAAATACGCAAAGGAGTTAGAAGATGGATACCTTGAAAATGAAAGTATCAAAGATGTCGCAAGAAGAAAAATTGAAGAAAATAAGAAAGCTGGCATACAGGAAGGCCATAAGAGAGCGCTTAATGAAAAAGTCACCGAAGAAAACCTAAAAGAACTTGAAGAATTTTTTGTAGAAAGAAAAGAACTTATCACCAAACACCCACTCAAAATAACCGCAAAAGACCTAATCCAAGCAAAAGATAGAGAAGAAATTCAAAGTTTATTGCAACGCATATTTGGCACATACGAAGAATTAGATAAAATAGAAGCAGGAGAATTGCCATATACTAAACGAGCTGAATTAGCTGATGATTTTATGGCTGACTTAGAACACGCAGTCGTGGAAAAAGACACCGATGAAGTAAAAAAGATATTATCTGTTATAAAAACAGAATTAACTAAAGCAGATTATCCTGAAATAATTATTCCAGAAGCGAAACCAAAGGTTGAAAAACTTGTTATACCAGAAGAAAGGGCAGAAAAGGCAATAGAAAAAATAACAGAATCAAAGACCATTGAAGAAGCCACAGCAAGCATAGCCAATGCAGAACACATACTTGCAGATGAAAAGGGAGCGTTAGCTATAGGCGACATAACAGAACCAGCTAATGTTATTATCAATACCGGCAGAAAAGTCCACGATTTTATATTTGCATTTGGGCAAGTTAAAAGAGAGGCTCCTGAACTATACAAAAAAGCTATGCAGACATTTCATAAACAATCTGCGGCATTTGAGCAATCTGTAACTGATCTTAATAAATTAATGAAGGGGAAAACATTATCACAAAAAGAAGGCGTTCAACTTACATTTGCCTTTGAAGATAAAAGACTTTCGCCACCAGAAAATCTAAAAGCAGAATATAAGAAGTTTGCAGATTTGTTGGATAAGATAGAAAATGCCCACAAAGAGCGCGGTATATTCGCAGAAGGATTTCCACAGAGAGCAATAAATGAAGCAAATGCAGAGATACTGGAAATAGATAACAAATTAACTTTATTTAATAAAGATATTACTGCTAAAGATATTCTGAGAAAAAAAGAACTTTTAAATGAAATACAAAAATTACAGAACTTTAATTATTTGCCACATACCATTGTTGTTCGCAGAGTAATAGAAGCAAAACTGGAAGGATTAAGTGGTGAAAAAAGACAAGCATTTTTGGATAAAGCAAGTAGGATATCTTATCAATACAAGCAACGAACGGGAAGATTATTTTTAAAAGATTATTTCGAAACTGAACTTGTAAAACCAGAAGATATAGATATAAGAAAATTAGCAATAGAGGCATTAGATTCATTTTATGTTAGGTCAGCGCTTAAAGATTTAGTTGATTATGCAAAAACTAAAGAATGGGTAAAACTAAGTTCAAAAGCATTGGAAAATCAAGGATGGATTCCTATCCGTCAAATAGGAGTATATGCGCCAGAATATAAAAATATGGTAATGCACCCCCTATTAGCTTCTGTTTATAGCGATTTAAAACTTATGAAAACGCCAAAGGGAACTACTTTTACTAGAATGTTGGGAATTGTAAAGGTAGCGCAATTTTACAATCCTATGATTCTGGTCAATTACGATTTATTGCAAATGATGTATGGTGGGGCATATGCTTTGAACCCAATAAGGGAAACGAAATATTGGGCAGAAGCTTTTAAGCAAGTATTAACAAAAGGGGATAAATATCACGACTTGCATAGAAGGGGGTTATATCAAGAAGCATATATGCCGGGAGCAAGACACAAAGAAGATTTGATCAAAATTGCAGTTAGAAGGACCATAACGGAATTGCCTAAATATGTTAAATGGCTTGAAAAGATAACGAAGGTTACGTGGACAAAAGAAAATGCTAAACATTTATTAGGATCAATGTATAGAGCTATACATAACGGAACGTGGACAATGGATAGAATAATAAGAACAAAATCCGCATTGGCTTATGAAGCTATGGGGATACCAGCAGATGAGGCGGTTATAAAGGCAGCTAACTGGCACGCCGCATATTCTGAATTAGCCCCCAAGTATAAAAAAGAAATGGGTAAAATAGTATTTGTTCAAAGTTTTAGAATATTAATGCCTAGACAAATGATAGAAGCAATTATTAGAGAACCAGTAGAGTTAATTCTTGGAAAACGAAAAGCTAAAAAAGGAACTTTTGAAAGAGTAATCAAAGGACTTGTTGCGATATTCGCCATTCCCGTTATGGTGGATTTATATTTTAAAGCAAGGGGATTTGAAAGAGACAAACTCGGTTGGAAATGGAAGAAAGAAGTTATGGTGGGTGGTCAAAAACAAGAACTTATTGTTGGAGTAAATTATATTCTCAATATGCCTTTGAAATGGTGGCATAGATTAAATACATATAATCCGATAAGTCCTGACATAAGACCAATCCAAGGCATTAAGAGCTTTGCAAAGTGGGAATTACATCCAATATATCGAATCCCTATGGATATAAAAGATAATAAACGTTCTTTTGGAAGTGGAGAATATGTCTATGATCCCTCAGAAACTAATCCTATTAAAAAATATACAGAAATTGCAGTTTTTGTATTTGGGCAAGTATTTAGATTATATGGCAAGTTAATGGAAGACTATGCAGATGCAAAATATACTACCAAAGAGAAAAAATTGCAGGAACAAGTTTATGAAGAAGCATTAACGAAAATTGATAGAATAATTATAAATACAGTTGGATATAAATATATTAGGGTGAACAAGCAAAGCAGACAAAGGATTATGCAAAAATCTTTGGAGAAGGAATATTGGAAAAGATTATACACAATTCAACGCAAGTATTCTGGCGCAAAACAAAAAGAAATGCTTAGTAATTTAAAAACATGGCATAGTAAATGTAGTAAATGGATTAATGAGGGATTTAAATGATTATTTTCCTTCGGCATGCATCCATAGACTCCCTGTGTTCCATTGTAATTTTTGAGGGAGATAATGCCAGAAGAATATTGCGAGAAAGAGAAAAGTAAAAATGAGAATAAAACCAAAAACAGTTTCACATTTAGTATTCTTACTATGCTTTTTGGCAAAAAGAAATGAACCTAATAATCCAGTTAAGCATAGTGGAGTTAATGTAGTAAGCCATTGCAATGGAATCTCTAATAATTCTCTCATACTCAAACGATATCAAACTACAAAGGATATGTCAAGAAGATGATTGAAGTTATAAATAATAATGATACAATAACAAAAAACAGGAGGCAATAAAATGAACAAAAGAAATTTACTCTTAAACGTGATCTTAGTAATAATGCTTTTATCAGGACAGGCATTTGCTGGCAATAAGTCAGGCTATATGACGCCTGATCAGAAGGATGCGCTTGACGGAGCAAATGCGCCCTCTGCAACTAATGTGCTGGCTACTATGAATGATGTTGCTGCCATAGAGACGGGAGTGCAAACTATTACGCCCGGAGCGAACATGAGCAATTCTGGCACAGAGGCTGATCCTGTTCTGAACGTTGATATGAATGATAGTTCAACCTCTGACACGGAGCCATGGTCAGCTGCAAAGATAATAGAAGAACTTGCCGACAAGCTAGATATAGCCGATTCTCCGGTTATTAGCGATGTGGCATATGACGCTGATACTTGGAACGCAAATACAGACGCAGCCTCTAAGAATGCTATCAGGGATAAGATTGAATCATTGGCGAGTGATTCTAGTACAGCTTCACTAACTCTCGATTATAAATTATACAGAGTATCTCTCGGAGAATCATATACGGGTTACATAGATTGTCAATTAGTTATCAGTCAAAACTCTGATTTTTCTGCACCTGATGTAGATATCGATATGGCAACATCACAAACAGATTGGCTTGCTTATTGTGCTGCAAGCGATAGTTATGAGGCTTGGAGTGCAAGCGGTATGCCAGCAACAGATGTGAGGTCTATTATATATAAGGGGACGTCTTTAACGAGAGGAACAGTTTATTATTATAGATGGCGGACTTATGCTCATGGTGATACTGAAATTGCAACAGATTATAAAGGAGGCATGCTATGTCTATAAAGAATCTACTTATTAGTTTTGGTCTTATTTTAGTTGTGAGCACAGCCTTAGCTTGGTTAGGTTCAAACCCCGCAATAAGAATAGTCTATCCTGATGCTACTGACGATGCTGATACATGTCTTGTGCCTGTAAATGTAAAGGTTAAACAGTTAAATACTTTGCAAGGCATTGACTATGGATTATATTGGTTAGTAGAGGAAATTGATGGTGATACAGTTATTAGCGATACAGAGTGGAATGCAAGAGTGCAAATTCCTGTTAGTAACATTGAGGATATCAATAGAGAAGCTCCTCTTGTAATAGCAGAATTGGGAACAAACTTCTTGATTCAATCAACATATTACTATATTATTGGAATAGGAAAGGATTTGAATGGGGATTATTCTGCTGATAGCAGTTTAATTCCGGGTGTTAGTCAAGACGGAGATGCAAATATAGCAGACAGTGCAATAGCACGATTTTATGTAAATGGTTATAGATAATAAGGAGGAAGTAACATGAAACGTCTTATATTAGCAGTTGGCTTGGTTTTAATGCTGGCAAGTCTATGCTTTGCGGAAGAACCTAGCAGTGAAAGATTTATGTTGGGCTGGAAGATAACAGGAATTTGGGGTGACAAAGTTAAGGAAAAACCAATCTTAGAGGCTGCTGGGTTCTCAGACGAGCAAGTAGTTTCTGTAATTGAAAGAAAAAGTCAACACGTTAGCTTTGATTTTTATACTTCTTGCTATCCTGTTGCTGGCACAGAGCAGCGAGTCATAAACGAAGCAGGCTGGACATTGAAGGGGCTTATGGTGAAAGACATAAAGAATGCCTATCTTGATTATGAGTATTGGATACGTTTCTTAGATGATGTTGAACTCATTTCAGATATTGCACCAGGACAGATATTTCTCTTAGTTGATTTCATAAAAAAGCACCGTAAACAAATAAAAATTATGCGTTTGACACATGCAGGGTGGTTTGGAACCTATGGTAATAACTTGGATATGAAGAATTTTGAGTTTGTAAAGAAGAAAACTGAGATGCAATTCTACATACTGAAAGCTGTTTTCCCTGATTTACCTATTCTGGGAACGGTTTGTGTAAGTAGTGCAGATTTTGAATGGATAAAGATGAGCCCTCCTGTTGATGGTTGGGCAGTTTGGAATATATATAAACGAGGAGCAAATTTCGAGAAGATTTACAATAGATATAAAAACTATTCTCCGAATATAGTTCTTGGTGGTTTTTATGGATTTAACCCTGATAATAAAATAGTTACTTGGAATGATGTTAAAAAATATAAATGGGAAACAATTACCCGTTGTAAAGAAATTGGTTACAAGGGAGTTAGTTTTCCTATTTGGCGTTATTAAAAATCTTAAATCTAAAAAAGAGGAGGTGAGAAAAATATGAAGAAAATACTGATTGCTACACTGTTTTGTTTCTTTCTAGTTGGAACAGCTCTTGCTGGTCTAATTGAAGAAGCTGAAAAGAGCCAATTCTTACCGTTAGGAAAAGTTCAAATTCTTGAAATCATTTCTAACAACTATAAGAAGGTTGGCAATTTCTCAGAGGCTTCAAAAGCACTAGAGAACGCAATTCGGATAGCTAAGACAGAGGGTATTACTTCACAAATGGCAAGATTGCTTTATACAAAAGCAAGACTAACAGCAACGTTGGGAGATTACGCAAAGGCAGTGAGTGAGCTTGATGAAGCTATTGCATCAACAGGTATAAAAAACAGAAAGAGCTCATATCTGCAACTGAAGGCTCGTTACCTACGAAATCTAGGGAATGAGAAAGCATCTCAGGCTGCTTATTTGGAAAGCATTACATTGCTACCAAATAAATATATCTATGCAGAACGAGGACTAAATGCCATTTCTGTTGATGTGGTTGGTGAAGATGCTTATTACTCTACTTTTGAGAGCTTAGCTAGTTTCTACAACAGTCCGAAATTTGCTAAGCAAAGAAAGACTAACACTAAGATGTCTGATTTTGTAGACTTTCTTAACAGTGTTATTGCTGAGCGTAAAGCAAAATCTGTGACTCCTGTAATAGAGTCTGTGATAGAGTAAAAAATGTACGCAATTGCTATTGGGGAGTTGATTCTCCCCTTTAGCTCTAATATGGGGGAATGATATGAATAAGCTAGTAATAATTGCAGTAATAGGACTTATGCTTTCTGGTGGTGCGACCACAAGGATTTGTTATACAGAGAGACCAAAGGATACGGATGTAAGCTCGTCTATGAAGCAGGGACGTATCTTTAATAAAAAGCCTATTGTAGGCAAAGGGTTTGATGTGATAACCAAAGGACAGGTAGAGGCAGAGGTAACAACAAAAGACGGCAGTGTAGTTAAAATTAAAACCATGAAGCCTAGCTTGATGGAGAGAATAATGGGCTTCTGGAGCATAGCAAAACCGGACAACGTAGGAATAGGGGGGAAATAATATGGAAAAATCAACGCTTGGATTACCTTCGGGAAGCATAAGAGCTATTCTGGCTCTGGCAATATCAGGAGTAGCATTGGCAACTATAATATTAAGGGGTGAGCTTCCTCAAGGATTATCTGCTATATGGGGCAGCGTGTTAGGTTTTTATTTTGCAGGTAAGAAAGGGGATAATGGCTGAAAAGATAACAATTGGAGTATTAGGCGAAAGACTTAATAATCTAAAGGATAGCCTTTTTAATTCAAAAACAGGCATGCTTCCTAGATTGGAATCGAAATTTGATAATCATTTAAAACATCATGAGAAAAACGAATCTAAAAAAGGAGATAGAATTTTTAAGATTTTTACTGTAATTTTGCAA
>JAUWOV010000013.1 GCA_030611945.1 bacterium
CTTGCTTATGATTCCTCCTATTGACCTTGATACTGCGATTAGATTAGATCAGTCTTTTTCTGCCCAGGGGGGTAATGATGTGTTGACCGTTCCCTAATGTTACTGGAGTTACGGTATACGGTGATTTGACATGGCATATAAAATTTAATATCATGCTCCTGATATAAATATCTAGTAAGACCCATTGAAAAAGTGGTGAGTGACGGGTGATACGTGAGATGATATTTCCAAAGGATAATCTTGAACTTAACCATGCATGGAAATCCTGCGCTGCCCCCTGGTCATTATGGAACTAACTTCTCTCACAAGATCTGCAGGCAAGGTTGGGATTGCAACAATTATCAGCAGAGTTTTTGGCTATATCAGAGATATCCTATTAGCCTCGCTTTTTGGCACATCAATGTTTGCAGATGTCTTTTTTGTTGCTTTCAGAATTCCAAATACATTGAGACGTCTCCTTGGAGAAAATGCGTTTAATGCCTCGTTTATTCCTGTGATGGGAGATTATCTTAAGAAAAAAGGTGAAAAAGAAGCATGGAATATGGCTGTATCTATAGGCATGATATTCTTGTGTATATTACTCTTTATTACCGTTATTGGAGTTGTTTTTGCGCCTTTTATCATGAAGATAGCAGCTCATGGGTTCATTCAAACTCCTGGTAAAATAGAGCTTGCAGCAAAACTCCTGAGAATAATGTTTCCATATATCTTATTTATAGGCATGGCTATCCTCATGATGAGCATCTTGAATTCCTTTAGAATCTTTTTTATTCCCGCACTTGCTCCCAGCATCCTGAATATATGCATGATTACATCTCTTATCTTCTTCTGCTACAGGATGAAGGAACCAGTAGTAGGACTGGCGATTGCAGTCCTGATTGGAGGAATAGGGCAACTTGGGATTCAATTACCCAGCTTGGTAAAGCGAGGCAGGGGATTTTTCAAAGACTTAAAACCCAAATTTAATCATCCAGCAGCCAAGACAATAGGAAAACTCTTGGTTCCTGTCATATTGGGCTCAGGTGTTTATCATATAAACATTCTTGTTGATACATTTCTAGCCTCATTCTCTCATATAGTAGGTGAAGGAGCTGTGTCTGCGCTCTACTATGCCAACCGTTTGATACAACTTCCTCAGGCTGTATTCGCAATAGCCCTAGGCACTGTTATTTTACCTGCTATGGCTGGTTTTGCTTCGGAAAACAATATTGATAAGCTAAAAGAAACCTTCACCTTTTCCATAAAAATGATTATTTCAATCACTATTCCTTTGAGCGTATTATTTATAGTCCTGAGATTTCAAATCATCCAATTATTATTTGGATGGGGAAATTTTCAATTCTATTCTATAAAAGCAACAAGTTTTGGACTCTTATGCTATAGCTTTGGACTTGTTGCATATTCAGCTAATCAGATCATTACACGTGCGTTCTATTCAGTTAAAGATACAAAAACTCCTCTGAAGATAGCATGCTTAAGCATGGGTATAAACATTATACTTAATTTAGTACTGATGCGACCGTTGAAGCTGGGTGGACTTGCTCTTGCAACTTCTATTTCTGCTGCATGCAGCATGGTAGCGCTCTTTATTCTTTTAGATAGAAAGATAGGCAGAATAGATTGGCATGGTATAAGGGATACATTGTCCCGTTTGTTACCCGGATCAGCAGTAATGGCAATAACCTGCTGGTTTACATTAAAATGGATAATATGTATTGAAGGGAATCTGCTTACAGTGCGTCTTATTCAGCTTTTTGTCCCTGCTTTTGTTGGAACTATTAGTTTTCTTATCATATCCTATTTTTTAAAACTCAAAGAATTAAGACACGTATTGGGACTAATGGTAAGATTCAGACAAAGATAAGAGTGAGCTTATTTTTTTGTCGCAAACACACCCATGAGATATATTGAGAATCACAATGAGAATCTTAAACAAAAAGTGTTACCTATGTTTCTCAGCCTTCGCAGTGATTTTTTCACAACACCTCTAACATTCTATCTACAGCTCTCTTGGCTTTGATTTGAATATCTTCTGGGACTTTGACCTCATACTTCATATCTTCTAAACACCATAATACTTTTTCCAAGGTGGTCAGTTTCATATCGTTGCATACAGCTTGTTCCGAAAGAGGATAAAATCTCTTTTCAGGGTTTTCTTTGCGTAATCTGTGAAGCATTCCATGTTCAGTGCCTACAATTATCTCAGATGCGCCGGATAACTTTGCATACTTACACATTCCACTGGTGGAGAGAGCTTCGTCAGCAAGTTTAATTACCTGTGGCGCGCACTCAGGATGAACAATAACTTTCGCTTCAGGATGCGCTTTTCTTTGTCTTGTAATATGCTCAGACAGGATCTTGGCGTGAACAGGACAATAGCCGTCCCAAAGAATGAGACTGCGATTAACTTTTGTAGACACGTAGTGCCCCAAATATTTATCAGGAACAAAGATAATCTCTGCTGCATCCTTTAACGACTTTATTACCTTAACGGCATTTCCGGAAGTGCAGCAGATGTCAATTTCTGCCTTAACTTCAGCAGAAGTATTAACGTAAGCTACTACAGTTGCTCTTGGATGTTCTTTTTTTAGAACTTTCAGTTCGTTTCTTGTAATCATATCAGCCATAGGACACCCTGCATTTATATCAGGCATAAGAACCAGTTTATCCGGGCAGAGAATAGATGCGGTCTCAGCCATAAAACGAACGCCGCAGAAAACAATTACATCAGCATTGGTCTTGCTTGCTGTTCGGCTTAATTCCAAGGAATCACCAATATAATCAGCAATATCCTGCACCTCATCTATTTGGTAATTATGGACAAGGATTACAGCATTCCTTTTTCTTTTCAATTCCAAAATCTTTTCTACTAAATTTTTATTTATTTTTAATTTTTGCATTTTAATTTTTAATTTTATTTATCGTTCCTCCTCCGATAACTTCTTCCCCATTATAAAATACTACTGCCTGACCTGGGGTAACTGCCTGCTGTGGAGAATCAAACCTCACACTGACCTTGTCTTTATTTAATGGAATGACCGTTGCCTGCGAGGGCTGATGCAGGTATCTTATCTTCGCTTTCACTTTAATAGGAGTTTCTAATTTTTCTATATTTATAAAATTCATATTATCGGCAATTAATTCGTCCGTATATAGTTCTTCTTTTTTGCCTGCCATAATAACATTGTTCTTCTTGTCAATGGCAATTACGTATAAAGGATTCTTATCCGCTATCCCCATTCCTCTGCGTTGGCCAATAGTATAAAAAACAATTCCTTTGTGCTCTCCGATAACTTTTCCTTCCTTGTTTACAATAGGACCGGGGCAAATTAGTGATGAGTCAAAATATTCTTTAACAAACTCCCCATAATTATTCTCAGGGATAAAACATATTTCCTGCGATTCAGGGCTATTTCCCACATGCAGGTTTTTCTCTTTAGCAATTTCTCTTACTCGCTCTTTATAAAGGTCTCCCAATGGCATCAAAGTAAATTTCAGCTGCTCCTGAGTCAGCACGTACAGGAAATAAGACTGGTCCTTTTGTGTATCAACGCATTTCTTAAGTAGGCATCTGCCTTTTTGCTTATCAAACTCTATTCTTGCATAGTGGCCTGTAGCGATATAATTTGCTTCTAATTCTTTTGCTTTTTTAGCTAAAGCGTCAAACTTTATGTATTTATTGCATCTGATACAGGGGTTTGGCGTTCTTCCGTCTTTATATTCTTCACAAAAATTGGCGATTACTTTCTCTTTAAAAAAATTCCTCATATCTAACGCATAGTACGGTATTCCCAGTTTGTCAGCTACCATCTTTGCATCCTTATCTTTGGAACGCTCCCAGATATGCATATAGATACCGATAACTTCAAACCCCTTATCCTTAAGCAAGGCTGCAGCAACAGATGAATCCACCCCTCCGCTCATTGCCACAACTACTCTTTTTTTCATCTTTATCCATTCTTCCACAATGGCGACATAGAACGGAGCTTTTCTACAATTCTTGGCAATACTTCTAAAACATTATCAATATCTTCTTTCTCGGTGTATCTACCCAAGGTAAATCTCAAAGAACCATGTGCTAACTCATGTGACAGCCCCAGCGCCAGTAAAACATGTGAAGCTTCCAGACTTGATGAACTGCAGGCAGAACCTGTAGAAGCAGCAATTCCTTCCATGTCCAGATTAAGCAGCAAAGATTCTCCTTCTGCGGATTCAATAGAGACATTGACATTGTTAGGAAGCCTTTTTAAGGGATGTCCGTTTAATCTGACGTGTTCAATTTTCTCAAAAATACCTTTTATTAATTTGTCTCGTAAAACGACCAGTTTTTTCGCCTCTTCATCCATCCTTTCTTTTGCAATTTCTACTGCTTTACCGAATCCAACAATAGCCGGTACATTTTCTGTAGATGCCCGACGTTTTCTTTCTTGTTCCCCTCCATGTATAAACGGGACCATTCCAGTGCCTTTTTTTATATATAGCGCTCCAATCCCTTTTGGCCCGCATAACTTATGGCCGGATATACTAAGCAGGTCTACATTAAGTTCATCAACATTTATAGGGCAGTGACCAAATGTCTGAACGGCATCTGAATGGAAACAAATTTCTTTTTCTCTGGCAATTTTACCTATTTTTGATATTGGCTGGATTGTCCCTATCTCATTACTAGCGTGCATAACTGATATAAGAATTGTCTTATCAGTAATCGTCTTTTTCACATCCTCAGGATCAACAAATCCATCTTTGCTCACATGAAGATAAGTTATCTTAAAACCCATCTTCTCTAAAAACTTGCAGGAATTAATTACTGCATGATGTTCAATAGACGAAGTAATTATATGATTTCCTTTATGCTGGTTGGCGTATGCTGCGCCCTTTATAGCAAAGTTATCACTTTCCGTGCCTCCGCTGGTAAAGATAATCTCCTCCTGCTTTGCGCCTAAAAAAGAAGCTATTTTTCCCCGCGCTTCATCCGTTGCTGCTTTGGCTTCCTGTCCAAATGAATGAATGCTTGAAGGGTTTCCAAATTTATCAGTAAAATATGGCAGCATCGCTTTTACTACTTCAGGGTCTGTAGGCGTAGTAGCCGCATAATCAAGATACACTTTTCTCATCTTTTATTATCTCCTCTTTTGCTTCGTTCTATTGCCTTCTGGACGAACTACCTTAACATATTCCTCAATCTTTTTAAATATCTGCTCCAGAAATATAATGGACATGGTTAAGTGAATGTGATATTTTACAGCTAACAAAATACGAAGTTCGTATATTAGTTGTTGTGGCAAAAATGAAAGGAGCAAAGATGAAAGAAATACTTACTGCAATTTTCGAGAAATCCCCACAAGGATATATAGGATATGTAGAAGAACTTCCCGGCGCTAACACGCAGGGAGATACTTTAGAAGAAACCAAGAGAAATTTGATTGAATCTGTTCACTTGGTTCTTGAAGCTAATCGCCAACTTGCTGAAGAGGGTATTTTAGAAAAGGAATTTATAAAAGAGCCTTTAGGAACAATTACAGTATGAAACGGAGGTCTCTTATCCGGCATTTAGAGAAATATGGCTGTGAATTTTTGCGTGAAGGCGGGAATCATACAGTTTATGTTAATAGAAGAGAAACGAAAGTCACAACTGTCCCACGACACAGAGAAATTGACCAAAGATTATTTTATAAAATTTGCAAAGACCTTGGAATACCAAAAATCTAACAAGACTTCTCCAGTATATTTTCAGTATGAATGCAAACAAAGAAGATAAAAAATATTACCGTCTCGTTTTCTTTCCTTTTATTTTACCTTTCAGGGCTTCATTCATGCTCCCTGTTCTATATCCTTCTAAATCAACTGTCACATAAGTATAACCTAATTCCTTGAATTTAGTTACAATTTTATCCCTTGCATCTTCTTTTAATAATTTGGACATTTCATTTTTCAGGACTTCTATTCGTGCAATCTGCTCATGGTGTCTTACTCTTACTTGGGTTATGCCGAGCTTTCTTAGGAATGCCTCTGCTTTATCAACTTTGGCAAGATTCTCTTTGGTTATCTTCATTCCATATGGAAAACGACTGGCAAGACAGGCAAGAGATGGTTTGTTCCATGTAGATAATCCAAGCCTCTCTGATAAGCTGCGAATTTCGTTCTTGTCAAGACCTGCCTCTTCAAGCGGGCTTCTTACACCCAATTCCCTCGCTGCTTTCATCCCAGGCCTGAAGTCCTTTCTGTCATCATAATTTGAACCGTCTAAAACATAGTTTAATTTATACTTCTTAGCTAATGCAATCAATTTGGAAAACAATTCCCTTTTACACCAATAGCATCTATCAACAGAATTCTCTACAAATTTTTGATTAAAAAGTTCATCGGTTTTAATAACTAAATGTTTCACTCTTAATCTTTTTGCGATAGTTTTGGCATCTTTTATTTCGCAGGCAGGATAAATTAATGAATCTGCAGTAACAGCCAATACCTTATCATCATCTAACACATCCTTGGCAACCTTAACCAAAAAAGTGCTGTCCACCCCCCCTGAATAGGCTATTAAGACACTCTGCATTTCATTCAGGAGCTTCCTTAGATGCTGCGATTTTTTATTCATCACCAAGTGCTTAAATACCGTTCACCTGTATCAGGGAAGATTGCAACAATAAGTTTGCCTTTGTTTTCTTTTCTTTTAGCAATTTTTATTGCTGCCCAGGCTGCTGCTCCGGAGGAAATACCTGCAAATATGCCTTCTTCTTTAGCTAATCTTCTTGCAGTCTCAGCAGCATCTTCATTGCTTACCTGAATTATCTCATCCACCAGATCCATTCTTAAAACATCAGGCACAAACCCTGCGCCAATGCCCTGGATCTTATTCGGTGAATCCTTGGGCTCAACGGCAATTGCTTTAAACTCGGGCTTTCTTTTCTTAATTACCTCAGCTATTCCTGTAATGGTTCCACCTGTGCCCACACCACTGACCAATATGTCTATCCTGCCGTCTGTATCACGCCATATCTCTTCAGCTGTAGTCTCTCTATGAGCCTTTGGATTAGCCGGGTTTTTGAACTGCTGCGGCATAAATGAGTTGGGAGTGTTCTTTAGGATTTCTTCTGCCTTTTTCACTGCTCCAATCATCCCTTCCTGTCCAGGTGTCAGGATAACCTCTGCTCCGAATAAAGATAGTAACTGTCTGCGTTCAATAGACATTGTATCAGGCATGGTTAGAATCAGGTGATAACCTTTTGCAGCGCAGACAAAGGCTAGAGCAACTCCTGTATTGCCGCTTGTCGGCTCAATAATTATTGTTCCGTCTTTAATTAATCCCTTGCTCTCTCCATCTTCAATCATTGAGATACCGATTCTGTCTTTCACGCTGGATAACGGATTAAAGGATTCAAGCTTTGCCACAACAGTTGCATATGTGCCTTGTGTAATCTTATTTAACTTTACCAGAGGCGTATTCCCTATTAATCCGGTTATATCATCTGCTATCTTTGACACTACTGCATCTCCTTCTATAATTAACTATGAATTCTATTTATATCCTCTAACAAACTTTTGGCATCTATGCCATACGTTTTACAAACTTCGCCTATCTTTAGACTTTCCATTTCCATCTTTGCCATGGGGCAGTGCAAACACGGCAGTTGATATTTAGAAAGCATTTTTTCAGCACCATCAATCTTTAGTATATCAGCTAATGTTGTGTTTTCATTTACTTCCATTTTTTACTCCTCTGATAAATTGTTAATTGACTATTGAGTTCTTGTGATTCCGTTCTTTTAAAGAACAAAGGCAAGGTTATTCACACCTTGCCTTTATATCCTTCTGCTTATATTACGAACAGCAGGAGCAGGAATCATCTTTTTTAACCATCGGTTTTCCACAGCATTCTGGAACAGGCTGGCATTCGTCAACTTCTACTGTTTCGCAGCAGCAATTGTCAGCGCATTTGTACTCTATCTTTTTCTTAGGCTCTGAACCGCAACATCCCATCTGATTCACCTCCTTTTGAACTCGTTATAAACTTAATAATATCACACTTTGACTGTTCCTTTCTACTCTTTTTTTAGACTTCTATGTAGGTTTTAGGGTTTAGAATGAGATGCTGATTCCAATAAGGACTTTGCTTGAATTAAGTGGCACGTTGGGCTGTTTCATGCCAGCGTTAGATATGTGATGGAATCTATATTCTAATACAAATGAACGGTCTTTTTTGGTCTTGTAACTAAGTCCTAATCCCGCTTGATAGTTCCCGCAGAGATTAGCTCCAACGCCAGGTACGTTCGCTTCCGTATAGACAGGACCGCCGCCTACAAAGAAATATGGTCTGTATTTCTGCGATGTCTTCAGCGTCCAGGATGCAAGAAAGTTCAAGCCAAAAATCTGGCCGTCATCAGGTTTAATAAGATAAGACACAGGTAGTTCTATCAGGAAGTCATGACTTCCGCGATACCAGTCACGTCCGGTATCTTTGATTTTTCGCCTATATCTCAGAATTGTATCCACTGTCTCAACATGTTCACGAGTTTTGCCGAGTCCCGGATGCGTGGTGCTGTAGCCGGTCATCAACATCCATGGCTCATCAGTCTGATCCGCATCGGCAAAGGCGACGTTAATTGCAACAACTGTGAACAGCAGTATTAGACAGGTTAATTTCATGTCTTCATTTTACCTGTGCTTTTTGTTTCTTCTTCCCACACATTAGAAAACAAAAAATATTGGTAAGGGTGTTTGTGTGTATATGCTTCAAGCAACGCGGCAAATTTTTGAACCCATTGCTGTAGTTGATGACGTTTATCCTTCCCATTCTCATAGCATGGATACAGTACATTAGATACATCAACAATGTACTTATAAGCAGATACCTTCTCTGACAATAGAACAACTACTGGACATCTTGCTGCTGCTGCAATTGTAAAGCCGCCGTAAGGGAACCATGCTTTCTTTCCAAGAAATAAAACTTCCACAGCCTTAAACCCATATCTGCGGTCACCCATAATGGACACAATCTGCTTTTCCTTTAACTTGTTCATGATTTCAACAATTCCACCAAGATCCTGTTCCGGAGAAATAATCCTGATATGGTTTTGTTCCCTGCTAATGCGCAGTGAACTTTGCACTGCAGGGTTATCTTCCGGACGCATAACCAGATACACTGTTTTTTCCAGTTTTTTCAACACAGTCATAGCAACTTGCCAGTTACCGACATGAGCGGTCAACAAAATTATTCCATGATGTGAACTCTGAACCAGAGATTTAATTCGTTCATATCCGCGTATTTGGATATCAAATATTTCCTGTCCTGAAACAACGGCGTATCGGTCAATAAGCTGTTTTCCCTGATTTACAAACAACAAATATACGTGTCTCAGCCTTTTTACAAAACCATGTGACGGAAACCTTCTCTTAATATATGCAGTTGCTCCAGAAATAGCTGTTCGGTCAAACAGCACATAATAGATACATACAATATATAATAATCCATACGCTCCTCTTAACCCAAAGAGGCGCAGAGAAATCCTGAAAAACCAGAATCCAAGGGCATTGCCCCTTCTCTTTGCTTCAATTTTTCGAGATGCTTTAGCTTTTTTCACTTGTTCTGCAATGCTTTCGCTGTGAAAAACACACTTATTCCTACAATAACTGCCAACACAGGCGCAATGATAAGAGAGCCAAGCAGCCATTCCAACAATCTGTCGTGGAATTGCTTAAAAATAACATCCATGGAAACATCGGTTAACCAGTGACCGTGCCGCATATAATATCCCAGTTCAATGCAGGCTACAGGGACAAAAGGCGGCATGCATAAATGCTGTATAGCCAGCGCCATAATCTTATTCAGACGCAGTCGTATTGTTACATAGATGATTGCTAATGTATGAGTAGAGATAAGTGGTAATGTTCCAAGAAAAATCCCTACACCTGCAGATAAACCTAATCCAGCGGGAGTAGCATTTTCCCTTAACAACGTTTTCAATAATTTAATTGGGGAAAAGTTATTATGTTTCACGCAGTCTTTTTCTTTTATTTCCAGAAATAAGCATATCCCACATAGAGCCTGAATATCCAAGTTTATGAAGAAACTGCAAACTGGTATCCATGACATCAGGAGGAAAAATACAATGCCTAATGCCGGAAAACGCTTTAGTTAATGTATCCTCCAGCCACTCCTTATCAATGTTTGGAGAAATGTAGTAAACCGGTTCTAACAAATCCTGACCGCTGGAAAGAAGCCCTTCTTTAGTCGCTATGCGCTCAAGAGTGGTGCCGGGAAGAATTCGTATTCCCATAAAAATAAAAGATACCGTTTTTTTCAGGTTCTTGATATTCTCTATTCCCTCAAGCACTGTTTCTCGCGTCTCGCCCGGACAGCCAAACATATAATAATGCGCTGTAGCAATACCTGAACGGACAAAGGAATCGTTGCACTCAATGATGTCCCTGAACAGAAATGATTTACCAAGTTTACGAAGTGTTGTATCGGTAGATGCATCGGATCCAAGTTCCGCTGCTTTCAGCCCGGTCTGTTTCATCAGCGCTATAATCTCATCATCCAGCTTTTCCGGCTTGAAGAACGCAGTCCATGGAGTAGATATCCCTCTTTTTGCCATTTCCCGAACTACGTTCAGATAATGTTTTTGATCATCATTAAAAACCGAATCGGTAAAGAAGATATATTTTGCCTTGTGCGTATCAGTCAGTATCTGAATATCATCAACCACTGCCTTCGGATCCCTGCAGCGAATACTTGTCCCTTCCAAAATAGGATAAGAGCAGTATACACAATTATGTGTACAACCACGCTTTGTTTGTATAGGTCCAATATTCCCCGTTTTTAGATAAAAATCTATGATACCGGGGTCGTAACACGCAGATGAAATTTCTTTTCCGCTTAACTTGGATGCAGTCCGTATGCAACGCTCTTTTGGATACTTCCCTTTTTCAGCATCTGCAACAAATTTAAGCATAAGCGTCTCTCCCTCTCCAACAATTCCATAATCAGCGCCAACTTCACGTAGGATTGTTTCAGGCATAATGGAAAATGCCGCCCCGCCAAGCACTATCGGCACATTTGTTTGCGTGCGAATTGTTTGCACAATATCTTTAGCAACTTCAATATATCTTTGTTCATTTAGAAGGTTTACATTATCAATATTGCGAATTGATACACCAATAATGTCCGGAGTACTGTCTCCGATTGCGCTGCAAAGCGCATTCATAGACTTATTATTCTGAAGAAAATCAAACTGATATACCTTATGTCCTCCATTACGCAGAGCTGCTGCAATCATGCCTAATCCCAATGGATATACAGGATATGGAGTGCTGGCAATATTGGAAGCAATCAGCAGGATTCTCACAACCATGCTCGATTGGCATTTAATCTGGCTCTTTTATAAGTCATGTCTTTCTTTTCTTTTTCAATAACTTTAAGAAACAGCTTTGCCATCTTCATTTCTTTGCCGCAGTCAGAATAAAATGTTTCCCATGCATAGTGATACATCTTTTGCAGTGACTTTGCAGTCATTTTAGCCGGTTTAAATACAACTTCCCCTGTTGTGTATTGAATCCAGTTGTTATGAAGAATTCTATTCTCTTTTTCCAGCTGATTTCTTATCGGCGTATGAAGAAATGGAGTAAGGATAGTGAATTCAGCAAGATCAAGATTTATTTCCAAAAGAAAATCAACTAACCGCTTTATATAATCTTCATCATGATAGTCCAATCCGAGAATAATAGTCCCTTCAACTCCTATACCGCGTTCCTGCAAATGTTTCACTCTTCTGCGAATATGATCCGAGGTATCTATTATTGCCTGATACACATACCAGCATCCTGCTTTAGCGGCTAAATCCAATATTTCATCATCATCCTTTATGGGATGAGATATCCACTTCTTTTTCAATGGAGCAATTGCCTTGAACAGCTCCTTTTCCCATTCATCGTTCTGCGCTAAGGAATTATCAACAAAAAATAACCTGTTATTGTTAATGCTTTCCAGCTCCCTCACTACTGCGTCAATAGGACGCGGTCTGAATTTGCGCCCTCCCAAATATGGCGTACAGCAGGGAAAACAATCAAATCGACATCCTCGAGATGCATGTACCAGATCAACCATCTGTACACCGCGAAAATTATATAGTTCACGCTTAAGAATACTGCGTTTGGCAGTCCCAACCAGATTCATGTCGGGAAAATCGTGAAAAAAGTCATACGTTTTTTCTAGATGACCTTTTTTAAAATCGTCAATAACCTTATCAAACTTACCTTCAGCCTCCCCTAAAAAAACAGCATCAGCATGAGACATTGTCTCTTCCGCATGAAGCATTGTTGCAATGCCGCCAAATACCACCTTTTTCCCATGAGCCCGATACCAGTCGGCAATCTCCCATGCGCGGGGCATCTGGCATGTCAGCATAACCGAGAGCACAACTAAGTCTGCGTCTTCAGAAAAATCAAGTTTCTCAACATTTTCATCACAAAAAGAAATTTCAACATCATCACTCAGCGCTGCAGCAAAACACACCGGACCATGAGGCGGCAGATTAAATTCCGTCTGGTCCATTAGTTTCGGCCATGTGGGATATATCAGCTTTATTTTCATATCCTTTTTGAAGAAGCGTCCTCTTCTTTTTTCATCACAAAACAGACAGCTTTGTTTTTACCGACTTTCATAGCCACTACTGTTGATGCTTCTTTGCGGGAGATTATGCCTTCTGCATATTGCAGTAAAGATGGAATTTGTTTTTGCGGAAAACCGATATACAATAATGGTCCCTGAAATCCAAAGTGTATTGATGCTTCTGCCAGAGGACTTGACGGAAGTGTGTAGATAAAAAGATTTCCGCGCGCGAGTTTTCTGCCTGTCTGCACGTAATCTTCGAAATAATTCAGATTGGATTTCAGACATCCGTCGGCATTTGTGCCGATGATAGCAATATCCTGTTTGCGTTTTTCGGAATACTTTATTCCTGCATCATGCAGCGCCAAAGCACCTGCGCAGCAAGCCATTTTTGACGTTATGTCAAACCTTCCGAAATTCTTTACAGGATACAAAAATACTGATTCATTCTGCAGCTTTGAATGCAGAGATTTTATATCAGTATAATCTCTGCGTATTTTTCTTTTTACACAGCCATATTTTTCTTTAGCGATCCAGCCAATACCTGAAATAATCATAACTGCTGCTTATCACATTTTTTCAATATCAATGCGGAATTCACTCCGCCAAATCCGGCATTGATAGAAATAGTTACAGGGTTGTTAAATGCACACTGTTCATTGGAGACCCAGCCCTCAGCTTCATTATCAGCAACACGCAGATTAACTGTAGGCGGAACAAGTTTTTTTCTTAATGACTGTAATGCCACAATTACCTCTACAAGACCAGCTGCCCCCATCGTATGCCCTATTCCTCCCTTAATTGAGTATGTTGGCACAGCTTTGGACGTAAAAACAGATTTAAACGCCTTCATTTCCATCGCATCATTATATATCGTTCCCGTACCATGCGCAGCTATGCATCCCACGACATTTTCAGAGATATTCGCTGATCGCAGGGCTTTACGCATAGCCAGCGCCAGTCCGCCGCCATCTCTGGACGGACCTGTCATGTGATTGGCATCATTTGTCAGTCCCCATCCTGCTATTTCTCCGATAATAAATCTTTTTTCCTGAAGAGCTCTTTCTTTACTCATAACCAAAACAAATCCTGCCGCTTCGCCAAGGCTTAGTCCCCTTCTGTTTTTATCAAATGGCCGCGCTGTATCTTTATCTAACGCCATCAAAGAAGAAAATCCGGCAAAAACAAATTCACTTACAATGTCACAAGCAACTATCAGCGCGCAATCATGCTCTTTACTACGAATCATTGCTGATGCCTGGGCAATTGCGCTGCTTGAAGAAGTACATGCCGCAGAAATAATAATTCCGGGCGACTTTATTCCGCTCAAACATTGCACCTTGCTTAACAGACATCCTGGCGCGCTTTCGTTCGCATTGCCTTTGCCGCTAAGAACCTGTTTCTCCAGAATATCTATTTCGCCTGTTGTGGTTGCTAAAATTAAAAGTGCGTCCTTTGGAATAATGGCAGACGCTTTCTTTAGCAACGGCTTCAGCATCTGCATTACCAGAGAATCACTTTGCCCTGTTTTAAGTTCAGCGATTGTAGCCGCTTTTTTTGTTTGAAACGCCTCTGTATCAAAACGGTTTAACGGATTTATTGCAGTCTTTCCGGATAAAAGCCCATTCCAGCACGCATCAATACCCAGTCCATAAGGAGTTATGAGGTCACATGCAACAACAACTGCCTCCGGCGCATGCATATTAGTTTCCTTGTGTTTCATCTTTGAAACCTACTCTCAGCTGCAGCTTGGCAACTTTTTTGTTTTTACTGGTTACTAATGCTTTTATGAGCGCTTCGCTGTTGCTTTCTGTTTGTTTTCTGTAATTAAAAACAAGTTCTTCTTCTGGAGAAACCGGTGAAAGGAATTTTGCCGAAACAATTTCCTTCAATCTAATATCTTTCTTTTCCCATGCCTGAAGCATTACTATAACCGCCTGTATTTTACAAACACCAGGAAGAACAGGTTTGCCTGGAAAATGCCCCCGAAACCCAATGAATTCTGCTGGGAAAAGAAAGCGCGCATATACCTCCCCTTTTTTAGTTTCAGCTAAATCAAACATGCATTGTTTTATCTCCTGTATGAGCTTATTCACGTCTGAATCTCTTTCAATCGCACAGTTAGCTGATAGTTATATTTATGATGTCTGAGCATAATGCCGGATGGATATAGTTTCCCGTTCTTCCTGCGGTACTCATAATAAAAAACACTCCATATCTTTCGCCACCCTTTATAATATCGTTTTTCAACCAACAGGTTGTCAGCGCCGGCGAATGTGTATTCCATTACACCTTTTTCTGCAGACTGCCTGAAAACAATCTTGTTTTTCTTTTTATATATTTTAGCTTCAGGGTCAGGAATACAGTCAAAATAAATTCTTTTAATATCATCTGCCACTGCCTTAGCAAAATTGCCGGGAAAAGAAGCTCCTTCAAAAGCGAACTTGCATTTAACACTGCTATTATTCCCGGATAATTCAAATAGCTTAATACCTGCATGATTAAGACAGACAATCGTAAAAAGCTTTTGAATGGCGTCAATATCAGTGTATCCAATAGCGGAGAACTTGTGCCGCCTATACTGGAAAACAATTGTGCTAAGTACCTTGAATTTTTGAGGAAGGGTACTGGCAAATTGCTCCCGAATTGCTGCAGGATGCACTTTGCTGACAGAAACATATTGAACCCTTTTAAACGGGACACTGCTGCATCCTGAAATGCACAATACAAGCAATACAAAGACTAAATTCTTAATTTTCTTTTCTTTGTGTCTATGTGCCTTTGCCACTTTGTGCCTTTTTTACTGTTAATCTATGCAGCGATGGAATAACCAACAGCGCTGAAATATACCCTCCTGTTACTCCTATTACAAGCGTTATACCAATAGAAAACAATACAGGATGCATGGCAAACAAAAGCGCACCTGCTCCAATAATTGTTGTAAGCGCTGACAATGAAACTGCCATACGCGTTCCTGTTTTCAAATTATACCGACAAGTATAAACCATGAATATCCCGTAGTCAATGCAGAGGCCGATAACAATTATACCGGCAATAACACAGGGAGCATTTAGAGATAGTCCAATCGCCGGCATGATCCCCAAGATCAATAGAATGCCTGTGATAACCGGAATCAGAGCAAGCAAAGTCAGCCGTATGTTTCTCAACAATAAACATGTTAATGCCAGAATTAACAACGCCGTAATTCCTGATAAAAAGATAACTTCTGAGGAGACTGACTGAGAAAGCATACGGGAAAAAGTATTCACGGATACTAAAAATGTCTTTGGATAACGACTGCTTATTGCGCTCAGCGCTTTAATATATTGATCTTTATCCGGAAAAAATGATAACACCTGATATCCATCCGCTTTTTTCAATATAAATCGTTCCTTCAACCTGTTAAAAAAGGTAAGTCCTTCAGGCATATTTTCAATAACTTCGTCGGTATATAGATGTTTGAAAAACGGAGAAAATGCATCATTGGAAAAATGATAGTCTTGCCCATGCTCCTGAAGAAGCTCTCTCAGTTTTAATTCTCTTCCCTGTTTCCAGAACTTGTTCCAGCGCGCAGAGTTTGCTGTTCGTGTTTGATTTGACAGCCACAATTTTGAAAAACTTGTAAACTCCATATTTACTGCTTCGGCGTAAATGCGCTCATTACGCTGAAGCGTCTCTTCCAAATTTTTCCCTGATACAACAAGGATTGCCGGTTTGTCCGCGCCTCCCCACACGTTATGAAATTCCTGTTCGGTTTGTATGACATCCTGTTTGCTTCCGTCCAATTGACTGATATCGCTATTAAATTCTACCTGCCGCGATAAAACTATTGCGGCAATTATAATCGCTCCCCAACATGCAATGCATATCCGGTCAGACGTTTGCGAATGCAGGGAACTGGTTTTCCTGAACATAACGGGAAGATTTTTATAACTCTTTCCTGTTAAAAGATGAGGTAGAATAAATAAGGCGCAGACAAGACAGAGAATAATACTGATGATTGAGAAAAGAGCAAGCTGATGATACCCCTGAACGCTGGAAAAGAAAAACGCAGTAAAAACACTTATTGTGGTTAATGCAGCGATTATTACGGGTTTTATTATTTTCTTAACTGCATCAGCCCTACCGTCTCCTGTTCGTACAGCCAAATACACATGAATCCCGTAATCCACAGCAATGCCGGCAACAACGGCCCCCATACCAATAATAAAATATGACAGTTTCCCAAGAATAATAGCTGATAAATTTATTGAAACAAGAACTGATATCAGCGGTATGATAAATATCAGAACTGCTCTTATATCCCTGAAGACGAACAGGAATAATAATAGAAAGGCAACTGATACAATGGTCAACGTTAGGCGAATATCCTTTTTCATTACATCTTCATTGCTGATTGTGTGAATATGCCCGGCAATAATGTCAGCTGAAATAAACTCAGGCAGAGACTCCAGCTGTTTATGCAGATACTCTATTAGGTTTTTTGAGCCGAATCCATCAGTAAGACGTACAGGCGTTTTAAGTATAAGCATAGCGTTCCTGCCATCCTGACTGATAAAATAACCGTCTTTGATTTGAACCTTATATCCTAAAGAACTGGAAAGCTTTTGTATATTGGAGAGAAATCCTATTTTTATTCCAAGCGGATCAGAGCGGATAAACGGCGTTACAAACCCACTGCCCGGAGTCAGTAATTGCTGATAGTCTCTACTCAGACTCGTTTTTACCCCTTCAGATGTTATTTGTTTTGCGATTTTGGAGAGCTCCTGTTCGCTTAGCAGCTGCGGAACATACCTCATAAAGGAATGCATCTCCTGCATTAGATCTGCTTTGGAAACGCCGCTTATTACATCTGTTATTAAAGGCGGCTTTAAAGAGTTTTCCAATTGGTCAACAGCTTGAATAAGGTCATGAGTGATATATTCCGGGGATTTTAGTCTTAGAGAAAGAATAACCTTATCCGAAAGATTTGATTCCCGAAGAAAACGCATACTGCGAAGAATCTCAGGATTCGCAGGAAGCATTAGTTCAATGTTATTATCAAAAGAAATAGACCTGAGACCAATCGCCGAAATAAGGATTATACCTGCTGCAAGTACGGATATAATACGTTTCCGTTTATCAGCCACGCGGCTTGACCTCCCATGCGGCATCATTGATCGGAGTATTCAGCATGGTATCATTAAATCTGAGAAGCGTACTGTCTCCACCCTTCTCTTTTATGTATATCTCGCAGAGATAGCGTTCATCCTCTCTGAATACAATCCTTACATAGCTGATAATATTATAAGCCATTGTATTTTCGCGCGGTATAAATTTAAGAGAAACAGGTTTTTGCCCGAGTACTGTCACGTTGTATTCTTCCAGTAATGACATATATATGCCTGAAAGCCACTTTCTCATTTGCCCGACAACGGTCTGAAACGCAGGATTATCCTTCATGCTTACCTTCTGAACCTGGTCTATATCCTCATCCCACTGCAGAATAATATCACCCCTTATAATCATAGAATACCGTGTTGGCTCTTCAGTATGCCATGCAAAAAGATCCGGCTTTTCAAGAAATATCCTGCCCTTCAAAATAATTTTCCTATCAAAGATCGCTAAATTTTTCTCCTGAACAAAACCGGTTTGCAAAGTTTTTATATCTGACATTTTTTCTTCAAGTCTTATAAGTACATCCTCCACACGCTGCTCAGCATAGACATTAAGCGGAAACAGAGACATATATAATGCGATTAGTATTATTATTTTATTCATATTCGTCATAACTTATGATTATACAGATACTTACTCTCCATAATGTGTTCTGGCTCTATGGATATAAACCGTCTTCTTCTTCTCGTCCACGGAATAAACAATCCTATCCCTATATGAAAGTCTAATTGAAAAAAATCCGGTAAGATCCCCGATTAATTTCTTGCCTGAATATGGTTCCTCAGCAACTCGTTTTAGTAAAATTTCTTTAAGCTTTTGTTTTAGTTTTAGAGATAATTTTTCTACATCTTTGAAAGCGGTTTTTGTAATTCTAATTTCATAAGGCATTATTCCGTATTTCCAAAAACTTCATTAAATGAAACGCTTTCTCCATCTTTCATTTGTTTTACAGATTTAGAAATGCTTTCTCTGAAACCAGGAATTGAAAGAAGTTCTAAAGTCTCCTGAAAGCTATCAAATTCCTCTTCCGACATTAAAACCACATCTCCCTTTTTATAATGAATGTGATATATTTGATGCTTTTTAGTCGCTCCTTTGAGCATATCAAAAAAACCATTTCTAGCATCTGTCGCTGTTAAAGTAGTCATTAATTTTTCCCCTAGTTAACGTACCATTTTATGTACATAGAATATATCATATTTATTGTTTGTCAATGTTTTTATCTCTGACATTTTTTCTTCAAGTCTTATGAGTACATTCTCCACACTCTACTCAGCATAACGCCTGAACTCACTGGTTTTTACGGAGCGGAGTAAAATCCAGTGCAGTGATTTGTTATACATGTTTCATAACCTACCCTTTTGGATGAAATTATAGAATATCGTTACTACTCAATAATGCTTCTATGCATAATGAGTATTCCTTATCTGCACCACATTCATTTTTTAATTCTTCAAGTGCCTGCTCTCGCAATGCAGTATTAGCGGTACGGAAACAACTATCAATTGCTTTTTGTACAGAGTTTAATCTTTCATTCCTTCTTTCCAATAGCTGTGCTCGATTTAGACCAATTCCTAGATTTTCACTAATTGTTATTTCACCTCTTTCTGACCCTTTTTTTTGCTTAACCAATGCCCCGAGAGCCAAAATATATTTACTAGGATCTTCTTCATACGGATTTATATATGAGGTGCTTTCATTGTATTTGTTTTTTTTGATTCCATTACACTTAGAGCATACAAATCCTAAATTTGACCATTCGTATTCCAATGAGGGATATTTTGATTTTGGTTTTATATGCTCAATATCTCCATAATAGACATGAGATATTTTACTTTCACAATACATACACTTGTCGTGACTTGCGTCTTTCAATGCTTTTTTGTTGTCTGTATGCTTGTAGTTTTCGTTTGAAAGTGCAGATGCGTTGGGACAATTGGGTCTAATTATTCTAATCATCATTTACCTCAATTAATTTGCTGATGGCTTCAGGCATAAGACCCTCAAGACCAATTGTTTTTAAATCGCTTCGCATTTTTCCAAAGTTTTCCTTATTCATATCAATATTTGAAAACTTTTTAACAATATTGTTTAATTCTTCTTCTGCCCAAATCGGCATTGTAACTGATACACCAAGAACCTCATCTAATATTTCAGAAGCAGTTTTGGCTTGATTAATTAAATCTAATTTTTGACTAATGATTTTTTTGTCGTCGTTGTACTTTAAAACATATACGTTCGACTCTCGAACAGAACCAACAATAAGTGGACTATGAGTTGAAATAACAAAACGAGCCTTTGGAAATGCATTTAATAAATCAGGCAAAATTTGTCTTTGCATAGTTGGATGCAAATGATTCTCAATTTCATCTATGATTACTGTGAACTCTGTTATTTCCTTTGTAGAAAACATATAAATTTGCCATGCAATATCTATTAGTGCACTGATGCCACCAGAAGCCTGTTCAAGCACAAATTCATCTTTACCATTATTGCAAATAAAAACAATCTCACGTTCACGGATTTCAAAGTCTTCAAACCCTAACGTTGCAGGGAGTAATTTCTCTAAGACTTCTTTAAATCCTTCAAAATTCTTAATTTGCTCTTCATCACTTGGCATTATTATCTTGTCTGTTTTCTTGACACCATAACCTTGAATAGCCCAGCCAATGAGGGTGTTTTTCATAAAAAAACTTGAAGATTGATTGTTATTTCCAATATATCTTTCTTTTGTTGCATTATAAACTTCTTGAAAGGCAGTGTCCTTATTCTTTTTACCAAAGGGAATGTTACTAATAGGTTGATAGCGAAATATCGCCCTATGAGATGGTATAAAGAAGCACTTTACCTCCTGTTGTCCAGCAATTTGGATTTGATACTGCGGAGAATTGTTGTTTGGAATCTGAAGATTTGCTTTTTGACCTCCATCATATTTGAGGTATCCAATGATATTATTGCTACTTTTATTTTCACCATTAAAAAGTCGTGAAAGAAAAGAAAAAACACCGGATGTTTTATCCTTTTTAGGCGTTGAAAGAGATTGAACATTCCAATTATTATGTCTGGCAAGTATGTTACTTAAAATTGTTGTTTTCCCACTCCCATTAGCTCCAGTTAAGACCGTAAGTTTATTGTGGAAATCAATGTCCACCATTAAGAATTGTTGCCATTCATTGATATTTAACTTTTCGAAATTCATGCTTTACCCAATCCTATTCATGTATAACAATTAATACATGGAATCCATGTTTTCTCGATTCCTAATTATAAAACTATCTAAAACATAGCAAACCTTTACTGATTTAGCAAAATAATTCCCGCTAACTTCCATATTCGCAATATGCAATCATGCTATAGCACCGTGTTGAGTGGTTGTTCGGAAATCCCGAACAACCAGTTCTTTTTCATGCAGGATATATCGTATATCATCTTAAAAGCCTTAAATAGTCCTTTTGTGTTTCGCGTACTGTCCTTGCAATAAATTCTATAAAGTCCCCATCCGATGTATGTGCCTTTTCTAATGATTCTATATAATCTTTGCGAAGAACGGGCGGAATGATCGCAATGACATAATTCTTTTGTAAAAGAACTAGGTTTGTTAAAAGCCTTGCTACTCTTCCATTCCCATCTATAAAAGGATGTATAAATACAAACTCTTTATGAACCAAAGCAGCGTATTCTATAGGGTGGTATTTTTGTTCTAATTTTTTTAATTTATCTGCAAATTCTTTCATAAGAACAGGAATTTTATCCGGGTCAGGAAGAGTATATTTAGAGCCTGCAATAAAAACTTTCTCTGTTCTATATTTCCCTGCTTTATTCTCATTAATCCTATGGTAGAAAAGTTTATGCAGCTTCTTAATATCTACTTCTAAAATGTTTGTGTTCTTTGCTAATTTATAAATATGATCATAAGCTTCGCTATGTCCTAATGCCTCATATAAATCTTTAATAGGCTTTCCACCTATTGTTATGCCATCCTCTAAAACAATTCTGGTTTCTGTCTCGGTTAAGGAGTTTCCTTCCAAAGCGTTACTGGAATAAGTCAAGCCTACTCTATAATACTCTTTTAATTGCTTTAATATATTTTTAGATAATGGTCTAAAAGAATTAATCTCTTTTTGGAGTTTATCTATTTCGCCAAGTATTTTTATCATATAATTTCCCTTTTTTTTGATTATACTACATTGTACTGCGAGTGTCACCTATGTTCCCAAATTCCTATTTAGCCCAGCAAATACAGGAATTTGGGGCAAAACTTTCCATTTGCTATCATAATAAAAATCTGTATAATGGCAAAATTATTGGGGTCGTTAGCTCAACTAGGCAGAGCAGCGGACTCTTAATCCGTTGGTTGTGGGTTCGATTCCCTCACGGCCTACTAAGAGCGAGGGTGGCGGAACTGGCATACGCGCTAGATTTAGGATCTAGTTCCTTTACAGGAATGCGGGTTCAACTCCCGCCTCTCGCACTGGTAAGTTTTACGCGGGTGTAGCTCAGTGGTAGAGCTCTTCGTTGCCAACGAAGTGGTCGTGGGTTCGAATCTCATCACCCGCTCTAAGGAGGAATGAAAGAATGACAGACACTACTAGCAGCAACATTAAGATAGATATCAAGGATACAGGAAATTGCGGTCGTTTCTTAAAGATTGAAGTTCCCGTTGAACTGGTTGAGAAAGAGACAAAAAACGCATACAGCGCCATCCAGAAGACCGCTTCAGTACATGGATTCAGGACAGGAAGAACACCGTATTCCATTTTGAAGATACGCTTTGGAAAAGCTCTAAATGAGGAAATTAAGGAGAAACTAATTAATCAAACTTATCAGGACGTACTTAAAAATAATAATCTGATCCCCATTTCCGAGCCTAAAATAGACAAGATCGCATTTGAAGAAGGAAAGCCGTTTACATACGAGGTATCTTTAGAAGTAAAGCCTGAGATAAAACTTGCCGTATACAAAGGATTAAAGATGTCTGCAAAACCTGTTAATGTTTCTGATGATGACGTTAATAATGTGTTAAAAATGAGACAGGAGCAGAACGCAGAATTTATTCCGGTCGACAGACCTGTAAAAGTCAGTGACCAAATAATAATGGATTATGAGACAATTACTGATGGCACACCGTCAAAAAAACAGACAAACAATCCATATATATTAGGCTCTAAAATATTTCCCGAAGAAGTAGAAAAAGAACTCATTGGGGCAAAAATAGACGACAAGAAGGAAGTTGAAGTAATTTCAAAAGAAAAGAACACAAAAACTATTTATAAAATAGCTGTTAAACAGATAAAAGAGAAACGACTTCTGCCAATTAACGATGATTTCGCAAAAGAATTGGGTAATTTTAAAAACCTTAGCGAGCTTAAAGACGATATCAAGAAGAGGCTTAAAAGCATTGCTGAAGACAAACAGAAAGCAGATATTAAAGAGCAGCTATTAGACATAGTTAGTGAGAACTCCAAGATGTCAATTCCAGTAGGACTTTTAGATAAACAAATAGACTATATAGGTACACGCAGCAAAGAAAAAGACACTGATAAGAGCAAATGGAAAGAAAAATATTCAAAAGAAGCAACTAAAGACGTAAAGAAAATGCTTGTTCTGGAGGAGATTGCTGAAAAAGAAAAAATAGATGTCAGCGCAGAAGAAGCAAAGCAGAAACTCCAAAATCTGGCAGGCGATAATAAAACAGCTAATATGAATAATTACATTGAATACATACAAAGACAAATGAAAAGACAAAAAATCCTTGATTTTATATATGAAAATGCAGAGATTTCAATATCTTGATGGAGGGAATATTATGAGTTTAATTCCAATGGTAATAGAGCAGACAGGCAGAACAGAACGCGCGTATGACATTTATTCAAGACTATTAAAAGACAGGAATATAATTATCGGAACACCTATAGATGATAATGTAGCTAATGTTGTGATTGCGCAGATATTGTATCTGGAATTTGAAAATCAGGATAAGGACATAACTATTTATATAAACAGTCCCGGAGGAGTAGCTACTGCAGGACTGGCAATATACGACACTATGCAGTATGTGAAATCGGATATTTATACTATTTGCATGGGACAGGCAGCAAGCGCTGCTGCTATATTGCTTGCTGCGGGAACAAAAGGAAAAAGGCTGTCTCTTCCGAATGCGCGTGTTCTTATTCATCAGCCTTCAGGAGGTATGCAGGGACAGGTGTCGGATATTAATATCCATGCGAAAGAAATGCTTGATTTAAAAGAGAAAGTAAATAAAATTCTTGCAAAGCATACAGGGCAGTCAATAGAAAAAATAGAAACAGATACAGATAGAGATTTTTTTATGTCGGCTGAACAAGCCAAAGAATATGGTATTGTTGATGAAGTAATCACTCAAAAGAAATAGAACATTATGAATAACATAAAGCAATATAAATTCGAAGCACGAAGCACGAAATACGAAACAATATCAAATTACCAAAATACAAATTACCAAAACAATGTTTTAAATTTCGAAAATTTGAATTTAGAATTTGTTTTGGATTTCGGATTTAGAATTTCGGATTTCTTAAACGAAGTTTAAGCTTATGGCTATTAAAACTGATAGAGACATGAGAAAAAGCAAGGATTTTCAGGAATTAAATGTTCCTGTTGCTGAGAGAAAACGAATGGGTTACGTTGAGGACAGAGAGCTTGTTACGGAGACAAATATCTCTTTCTTTGCAATACAAAATTATGTTCAGACAGGACTTCTTGAAATAGATGCTGAAACGCTTCAAGGGAGAAAATTATTTAAAAAAGATAAAGCGCTGAAACGATTAAAGCTGTTAATTTATATGCAAAAATCACATCCTGTATATGAGTTGAAAAACGCAATATATAGTCCAGACTTTAATGAAAACGAGTTTCTGGATAAAATTGAAAATGGGTAATAGGAGGTCAAGATAGTGAAGACATTTATTCCTAAGGCAGATGATACAAAAAGAATGTGGTATATTGTAAATGCAGAAGATAAGGTTCTGGGGAGATTAGCGTCTAAAGTTGCAACTATACTCAGAGGGAAACATAAACCTATATATGTCCCTCATGCTGATGTCGGAGACTATGTAATTGTTGTTAATGCGGCTAAAGTTCGCCTAACAGGTAAAAAAATGGAACAAAAAATTTATTATCATTACTCGGGGTATCCGGGAGGCCTTAAAGAGACACCCATCTCCGATTTGATGGAAAAGCACCCTGAGGAAGTTATAAAAAGAGCTGTGAAGGGCATGCTTCCTAAAAATAAGCTTGGGAGAAAAATGCTGACAAAATTAAAAGTTTATTCAGATAAGGAGCATGGTCAGGAAGCTCAAAAACCTGTTCCTATGCCAGCGGAAATGGAAATATAAAGGAGATTTATTGTGGCGAAAGCGGCGAAAACAACGAAAGCAAAACAAGTATTCTACTCTACCGGCAGACGAAAAACATCTGTCGCTCGTGTAAGATTAATTCCAGGAAAAGGAGAAATAATAATAAATAAAAAACCTTACAAAGATTATTTTGGAAATGATACATTAAGCATAACTATATGCCAGCCGTTTAATGAAACAGATACTCTTGAAAAATATCATATCTTTGCAAGTGTTAATGGCGGAGGAAGCTCCGGTCAGGCGGGCGCAGTCCGCCATGGTATATCAAGAGCATTAGTAAAGGCTGACGAAGGATTAAAGGATACTTTAAAGAAAGCAGGATTCCTTACCCGCGATCCGAGAAAGAAGGAAAGAAAGAAATACGGACAAAAGGGCGCGCGTAAACAGTTCCAATTTACTAAGAGATAGTAAGTTTCTCATATGTCAGATCAACAACAGATAAAAATCAGTGTACTTGGCGCAGAATATAAAGTTAAGACTGATAAAGACCCATCCCGAATCCACAAAATTGAAGATTATCTGAATAATAAAATAAGAGAAATCTCCAACGACACACATATAGCATCATCTCTTAAAATCACTACTTGGGCTGCCTTATTTATTGCAGAAGAATTCCTTTCATATAAAGAAAAAACTGCTCAGCATGAGAAAAAGATTAATGATATAATTGAGAAAATAGACAAAACAAATTCAGAAACATAAATTTTAGGGAACGGTCAACACATCATTACCCCCCTGGGCAGAAAAAGACTGATCTGATCTAATCGCAGTATCAAGGTCAATAGGAGGAATCATAAGCAAGCGCTTGTCCAGATTCGGCACCTTATCTTTAGCTAATTGCCAAGGCGTTTTGTTCTCTTTGTAAGTATTGGGTCTATGGAGATTAAAGAATAGCTGGT
>JAUWOV010000003.1 GCA_030611945.1 bacterium
GAGAAAGAGAGATTGATATATCCGTTAGCGCAATTGCCTCTGGAGATGGTGAAGGATGAAAACGGTTCCATAATCAGACCGTTCTTCAAGAGCAGGATAATGTGGTTGGGATTTGCCATTCCATTCACAATCAGTTCAATAGTAAGAGTTTAGTTACAAAAAGTAATGGGAAAATTTTAGGATGAGAAAATCGGACGATTATTATTTTGTTACTATTTGCGCTCATAGAGGCAGCCCTAATATCAGATAATATAGAGTTGATGCGTTCTTATGTCTACCCATTTTTATATGATTTTTGTTTTTAATCTGGATGAAGAGAGGTTTCTCAGAAAAAGACTCCTGCAAAATAGGGAAATAGTGGAAGACAGGTAGGGAAACTGAGGGTAAAAAAGATAAAAATGCCAACGGAAGATAGAAAAGAAAGAATAAGAAGAATTTCAGAAGAAATTAGGCGAATTAAGGCATAGTTTGCCTGCTGTAGAATAAATTGTTCTTTGAAAATTAGTGTATGTCAAGCGGCTCTAGGCAAAACAGAATGGTTAGCAAAAGTGCGATAGCATCTGATTTTCTCAGGCTGTTTCAAGAGAAGCGCAGCAGCGTATGCAACCAGACTCAAAGAAAGATGAGCAATAGTCATCTGATTCTGAACAGAACGGAGTTTGTAATGAGTGGTTTGTTCAGCTTCTCTGTCACCAAGACGAGCAAAGTATCGCTCAACTTCAGTGCGAAGATTATAAGTATCTTTAAACAGCTTTGTGTCACGCGGCACTTGAGAGCGAGCGTCGTCAGTCAAGTCTAAATATTTAGTGCATCCGTAAGCTTTGTCTTGAGAGAATTTAGAATGAGAGATTGGACAACCTTTCGGATATTTTTTGGCTACTTTAGGATTAGTTTTAATAGGACAGCGGAACTTGATTCTTGTTCTGGGTCCCTCTGTCCAGATGCCGTCGGATTTCATTTCTAGTCCAGCATCACATAAAGGGCAGCCATGAGAACCAAATGTTTTTGGTTCCTGCTGATTTCTGGGATTAATTGGGATAAAAGCTTGGCACTTTAATTCATTAACAATAAAGTTATAAAGCTCTCTTTGATCATATGCAGCGTCAGCAATAAAGATAGAACCTTTTTTAAAGCCAAAAACACGTTTGAGTTTTCTAATAAGTCTTTTTGCTACTTTTGCGTCTGGAACATTGTTGGGAAGAGTAAGTTCAACAAGAGAGATACCTTCTTTGGATACAATGACATGAGTGCGGTATCCCCAGAAAAAGACAAGGTTATCTTTCTTGCCATGGATTTCCTGACAGGAATAATAACCTAGAGTTGCAGAAAGATTACGTTTAGGTTTTTTGCGCTTATTCCTTGTATTACGATTTGGATTTTTGAAATTATTTTCTCTGGTAGCAGCCATAACAGGTTTGGAATCAAGTATGAATTTATCAAGAGAAAGAACTTTTTCTTTGACAAGTCCACGATTGAGTTGGGTATAAGGATGTTCAAGTATAGAATTAGGAGTTTTTCTAAGAAAGCGATAGAACTGTGTTTCATCAGGAAGGTTATGCATGTTGAAGCCGCACATTTCAATAAGGGTTGGATGGGAATCAAGAAATTCAATAAGACCTGGAATAGTTTCAATTCGTTCAAGATGTTTGACAATAAAGGCTCTGAGCATGGCATGACGAGAATAGCCTGTACGGCCAACACCGTAATTTTTATCAGGCATATTAGGTAGATCAAGAGCCTTAAAGAGCAGATAATATTTTCTGTAGAAGTTTGATGTTTGAATTAATAGTTGAAAATCACAGAAGAGAGAAAGTTGAAAGTTTTGCATGACTTTTCCTTTTTGTTTTGATTGTAACTTATTATTTAACAACTGGTTACATTATATCAAGGCTGGAGGAAAAGTCAAGAAATTAATGTTTGCAACTTTCTGTGTAACAGTGAGTTGTGAATTTTGCAGTAGTCATATATGCTAATGCGAAAGGAGAAATAAAGAGATGGGTATGTGGATTGGGAGAGGAAGAAAAGCGCGAAGATCCTATGGATTTGATGAAATAGCGCTTGTGCCGGGAAATTTAACTGTTAATCCAAACGATGTGGATATTAATTGTGAGATAGGAAATATAAAACTGAGTATTCCTATCATGGCAGCTGCAATGGATGGTGTAGTTGATCCAAAGCTTGCAATTGAGATGTCCAGACTCGGCGGACTTGCTGTCATGAATCTGGAAGGCATTCAGACAAGATATGACAATCCTGAATCAATCCTAAAGGATATTGCAAAAGCAACACCCGAAAAAGCCACAAAACTCGTTCAGGGCATTTATGACAAACCTATAAAAGAAGATTTAATCGTTAAAAGAATAAAAGAAATAAAAAAAGCAAAAGCATTATGCGCAGTATCATCTATTCCCCAGAAAGCCGAACGCTTTGGAAAGCTGGCAGAAGAAGCAGGAGCAGATATGTTTGTTGTGCAGGCAACAGTTATATCAATAAAACATATATCCAGTGAATATAAAACAGTTGATTTCACGCGGCTCTGCAGGAATATGAAAATCCCCGTAATAATAGGCAATTGTGTTACTTACTCTATGGCTCTTGAACTTATGGCTACGGGCGCAGCAGGAATCTTTGTTGGAATAGGCCCGGGAGCGGCATGTACTACACGAGGAGTGCTGGGAATAGGCGTTCCTCAGGTTACTGCTACATGCGACTGTGCTGCCGCAAGAGACTTTTATTATAAGCAGACAGGAAAATATGTTTCTATTATCACTGACGGAGGCATGTCTTTAGGCGGAGATATTGCTAAGGCATTTGCATGCGGCGCAGACGCGGTGATGATCGGTTCTGCCATGGCGCGCGCAAAAGAAGCCCCGGGAGGAGGATTTCACTGGGGTATGGCAACTCCTCATGCTAATCTGCCAAGAGGCACAAGAATAAAAGTAGGAACAGCAGGTTCCCTCAAACAGATACTTCTTGGTCCTGCAGAACTGGATGATGGCTCACAAAATCTTGCAGGCGCCCTAAAGACTTCAATGGGTAATCTCGGCGCAAGAAATATAAAAGAAATGCAGTTAACAGAAATCATTATCGCTCCTTCCATAAAGACTGAAGGAAAAGTCTTTCAGGTTGCTCAGAAAATAGGTATGGGGAAATAAACTAATTAAAAAAATCCGAAGCACTAAATCCGAAATCCTAAACAATATCAAATTGCCAAAATACAAATGACAAAAATAGTGTTTATTTGCTTTTTTTCTGGCTGATAGACCTTTGTAGATTTATTATCTTATTTAATCTTTCTTTTTTGATCTGCTGGAGAACATCATCGGTAAGTTTGAATGCAGCTGTTCCTTTACGGGGAGAATATTTAAACATATAGGCTTGGTCAAATTGTATGTCGTTCATTGCCTGATATGTTTGGTCAAAATCTTCTTCCTCTTCTCCCGGAAACCCCACAATAATATCCGTTCCAAGTTTAACATCAGACATTCTTTCCCTCAAATTTTTAACTGTATCAATATACTGAGACAATGTATAACCGCGATTCATCAGGCGAAGGATCTTGTCTGAGCCTGCCTGCAGAGAAAAATGTAGATATCTGCTAACTTTTTCCAGATTTACTACAGTATCAATCAGTTTCAAAGAAATGTCTTTGGGATGCGATGTTACAAAGTGTATTCGTTCAATACCCCTTATTCTGTGAACCTGTTCAAGCAAATCGGAGAAATCAATATTTTCATTCAGCCCCTTGCCGTATGAATTAACGTTCTGTCCTAAAAGTGTTATCTCCTTATATCCTGCATGAGCAAGTTCTTTAACTTCCCGAAGGATGTCCTCTGAAGGTCTGGAAACTTCTCTGCCTCTCACATAAGGCACAATGCAGTATGAACAAAAATTATCACAGCCTCTCATTACAGAAATCCATGCGGACGTTTTGCTTTCTCTGGAAGATGGAGTAGGGGAGACGAAAACCTGTTTATCCATATCTGTCCTGTTTATTCTCGTTTTTTCTTTAATCACAAATTCTATTGTTTCAGGTATCTTGTGAAAATTATGTGTACCACATACAAAATTCACATTTGAAGAGCGCCTGAAAATTTCGTCCTTATCCTTTTGCGCCATACAGCCAATAACTCCAACAACTAAGTTAGGCTTGTCTTTCCTGAGCTTTGTTAGTTTCCCAAGCAGGCTATACGCCTTATCCTCAGCATGCTTTCTCACAGAACAGGTATTTATTAAAAAAACATCCGCATCATCTCTGTTCTCTGTAAGCTCATATCCATGATCCATCAACAATCCAAGAACAGCCTCCGAATCATGCTTGTTCATCTGACAGCCGAAGGTACGCAAAAGGATACGTAGCTTCTTTTTGCCTTTTTCTCCTGTTTCTGCTCCGTTTTCTCTTTTTTCAGCCATTTTAGTCCTTCCTCATAACACATCTTCCATGGTTGATTAAGCTCTGTTTCCACAATCTCCTGGTCATAGACATATATGTTCTTAAAAATAATTCTCATAAATGTTTTAATAGCATAATCAGACTGCTCATTTTGTCGGGTGCTTTTAAGCCTCAACAGAAAATTCTGTGTTTCTTTGGTAAGATTAATAGAGTTTCTCTTGTCTAAGATATTTAACTGGATTGCTTTTATATCATTTCTTAATTTTTTCTCTTCATTCCTAAGAAGTTCTGCTCTCTCCTTGTAGATACCCAAATTTATTTTATCTTCCGAGAAAACCTCATAAAGCCCTTTCTGTTTTTCAAGGTTCCTGCTGGAAAGCCTTTCTTTTTCTTCTAATTGTTTTACGTCGCATTGCTCAGGCTCGCTTGCAGAAAGCTTTATCCTGTCTCCTAATTCTTCCAAAATGTGTATATTCTGGCATATTGTATCTATAATCCCCCATACCTGCTTGTTTATAGCGTCAGCAGTAACTGATTTATTACTGCATTTAATATAATAACTCTCTTTGGACGAACAATGATACCATGCTCTTTTTTCTTTTGTGCGGTGATTAACTATTACCATATGCCCCCGGTAGCTTCTTCCGCATTCTTTGCATCTCAATACACCAGATAAGTGATATATATTATTTTTGAATCGAACTACGCTATTTTTACGGTTTCTCTCAAGAAGCTTTTGTGCCTCATAAAATTCCTTCTGTGCAATGATTGCTTCATGGCAGTTGGGAACTTCAATTATCTTTGACTGGTCATTTCTTACGTATTTGTAACCCTTACCCTCTCCATTTTTTGTCTTTTCCTTTGTATTATAATGCCTTTTATTCCAGACTAGTGTGCCCATGTATACCTTGTTCTTTAATATATCAGAGATAAATTTTGTGTAAAATCTTCCCCCTTGTCTTGAAGGAATGCCAAGCTCATAATAATGCGCAGCAATCTGGGAAGTGCTTTTGCCATTCCTGTACATTAAAAAGATTTCTTTGACAATCTTTGCCTCTTCTGGATGAACCTCTAATTTCTTGGCTTCTTTGTTATATCTATAACCATAAGGGGCGTATCTTGCACCCTGCCAATGGCCTTTCTTAACCCCCATTATCATTCCAGGAAAAACTCTTTCTATAAGCCTGTTTCTTTCAAATTCAGCATAACTTCCCAGCATTTGAATAGCCAGTTTTCCAGCGCTTGTAGTTGTATCAAAGGGCTCTGTAGCAGATTTAAAGCCTATACCTAAAGATTCAAGTTCTTCAAGAAATGACAACAATTCCCTGAGGTTTCTGCTTAGCCTGTCCTGCTTGTGGACAATTACTAAGTCAATTTTTTTATTTCTTACATCAAAAACGAGCTTTTGAAAAGCTGGTCTATCCATACTGTAGCCAGAATATCCGTCGTCTTCATAAACCTCTTTGCCACCAATGCTGCAAAACACCTCCCATTTAAATGTCTTTACGTATTGCAAAAGATAATTTCTTTGCACTTCTAGAGAGAAACCTTCTCTTGCCTGATCTTCCGTAGAAACTCTTGTATAGATTGCTGCCTTCACTTTAGAGTCTTCCTCCACTTTTTTATTTTTGAAACATCAGAAGGAGTAAAAACAAAATTATTTCTATAATCCTTTTTGGGCTTAACCCAGCCTTTCTGAATCCAGTATCTTACACTATGGCGGTGAACACCGAGGATTTCAGCAACTTGAGAAATATTATAAACTTTTATGGGAAATCCACTTTTAAGTTTATTTGGCATAATCTTACTATACGGAATTATACATCTATGTCAAGTTTTTTCTTTTTGAAGCAAATATTGCGCTAAAAACATTTTTGATAAAGTTTCTATCCCTTTATAAAAAGAATTTCTTGCTTCTTCCAGTTCTACTTCTGTTAATCCTTGTTCCTGAAGTATTATTTCTAATGCTTCCCAACCGCGCTTATTCTTTCTGTTTTCTTTCTTTTCCAATCATAGGCACCGCCCTCTTTGCAAAATTCAGCTCTTGCCTGCCCTTTCCTTTAGTAATTCTCTTACCTTGCCCTCTGCCCCGCTTATACCCATCTCATCAAGAATTAATTTTCTTAAAGGTCTAAATCTTTCTGGAGGAACAGATGCCTCTATATAAAGCAATATGCGATTTTTTGCCTCGTTATATACTTTGAAGATTTTTTCCGGCAGATTATTCTCCATTATCTTTGCCTTTAAGCTAAATTAATTTTTAAATACTTATTGCTATTTTCCCTTATAACTGACTGTTGATCTTAGGTGTTTCATCTATTTCTCTTCTTCTTCACTTTCACATTCATCTTTATTGTTTCCAAAAGGCAATTCTGAAGCATTTATATATTTCCATAACTCATCATGTGCTGCTAAAGCCATTGTGTCATCAAACTTTTTTCCGATATCGCCAAGTTTGTCATAGGTAATGCCTACGCCTCCAAGCCCGGATGCTGTAGATAACCTGGCTTTTTTTCTAAGCAGCGACAACCTGTCAAGTTCCGCTACTTCCGGAGATTTTCTCTTTTTTTCCACTTGCCTGTCTATCCACCCTTCCTCTGACTTTAAATTTTCATACCTATCGTGGATTTTCCTGGCATTATCCGGAGGAGTAAGGTAACCAGCCAGAAATCTTTCCTCTTCCCATGACTCACTTTCCCCTTTTTTAATTCTATTGGTAGCTCTTGTCATAGCCTCTCTGCTGCCCTTGATAATCTCGTGACTAGGATCATTTTCATCATAAGCTTCTGTCTCTGTTTTCTGTTTATTGTAGACTGCATATATTCGCGGTAGATATTGCTCCAGTTCTTCATCAGACACTTCTTTTTTTTCTCTTTCTTTTTTAGCCTCTTCTGTCCATCTTACATCTGCATCATCGGCTTCAAGAGAAGATGTTGCTTCTAAATCAGTTTCTTCTTCAGACTCTGTAAATTCCTTTTCGTTTTCTTCCCGGCACTCATCAAAGCTATCACTTTCTTCTTCTATCACTTTTTCAGCCCCTTTTAATCCAATATTTTCGCATTTTTACATCTCAGCTTTTTTAAATAATCGTATGACTTCCGGAGTGAATATATATGGGTCTATTTCCTTTTCCTTAACACCGAGCCTTTTTGCTCTCTTAAACATAGCTTTTGCATCTCTGTCTAAATTTCCAGTGAGATATAAAATTGAGCCTAAATAGAGACAAGCGTTTCCTGCTTCTATTCTTTTTAAATCCCCTGAAGTGATAGATTTTATTAAATAATCTTTTGAGCTTTTATAATCAAAACCCCTGTATGCTGTTAGCCCTCTTTCCAGATAAACATGCCCATTAATTCTTGGAATGGTATTTGCATAATTTTTAACCTGTCTGGGCTTAGTTGATGGGCTTTCAACGGGTTTCATATTAACTACATCGTCCAGGATGTCAAAAACGGTTTCTGGTATAGTAAAAACAACTTCAGCAAAGTCATACAGTCCACGGGCAAAATCACCTGAAGAGAATCTCGTATGAGCGCAGCCTGTGCTGCTGACAATAATCATGCTCAGCAGAATAATATTGATTTTTTTCTTCATAATAATCTCACCACTAATTTAGCTTTTTAATTTGGTATTTACCTGTTTCACAATTAGCCATGACTTGATATTTTGTTCCACCAGTAAAATCATAGACAATTTCTACTTTTCTTAGCTGTGGATTAATAGGAGCAACTACTATTCTTCGCTTACCTGGCCTGACTTTTATTATATCTCGGGCTGGAGTATTAATTTTTCTTCTGCCAATCTTGGTAGAGCCAGCAGGATAGCTTCTTAAAACAAGATAAGAATAACGTGAACTCATATTAGATACATTGTTTCTGGAGGGAACAGTTTCTGCAATAGACCTGACTCCCTGGCGATGATGTTTTCTTGCTCGACTTTCCGCTGAACCATAGCACTTAAGCACCATCATTATTGCAAAAATTATGGCTACTACCTTAACTGGCACAGGAACATTTTCAAGCCCATTATATGCCGGTGCTGGCTGCCTATGAACATGGTAATGCGGTTGCTCATATTGTATATCTGCGTCCCTATAACCAGCATCATGTCTTCTTGCGCCTCTAGGATTTACAGGAATTGGATCTGGTATGGCCATTATCACTCCTATCAACTCCATCTATATCAGGAATTTTCTCTTTAATCTTACTCATTAAAGGGGCCGCATTACCCAACCCTAAAAGACCATCTTGTGAGCAAATTGGGCACTCCATATTTTCATCAGATTGATCTATCTCCACAGCATCAAGTTTCCAATCTTTAAGCTCAGTATAAATTTTAACTGGCTGGCAACCAATGCTGGAACAAAATCTCATCATCATCCAGACAGCTAAAGAAGCTACATTCATATTAAGAAAATATACTGCTGGCCGTGGTATATCAGCGCCATGAACATAGCCAGCTTGTGATAGAGCTTCTCTGCGTTTTTCCTGCAAAAGGTCTGTAACTGCATCCCAACTAGAAAATGAGCCCATACAACTTAAACAGTATTCAGCTCCCGGGATAATTTTGAAAATTTGTCCTGATATATATTCAGTTTTATTATTTTTAACCTGTATACCAGAGCCGCAGTCAAAATATGGAATTCCATGGGCTATAGCCAGTCTATTCATAATTAATCTTGGCCCAATTCTATCAACAGAACCAAACAAAATATCTGCCTGTTTAACAGTTTCCTGGGCTTCAGGTTGGGATATATCAGACTGAATAGCTATGACATTAAGGTCAGGATTTACATTCCATAAATACCTTTTGAGGCAGTTGACCTTTGGAGTATGGTTAAGTGCGTCAAATCTCGTTGTCCCAGGCAATCTGTTCATATTTGAAAATTCAACAATATCAGGGTCAACTATGATTAAAGTGGAGACCGGCAATCTAGCTAGCAGCTTACAAATAACAGCTCCCAATCCTCCGACACCAACCACGGCAACTGTTAGATTGTTATATATTTTCTGAGCTTTTTCCCCAAATGCCAGAATAGTCCTTGAATAAACATCTGCGTCAAAAGTAGTATTTTTAAGTGGAGAAGATGCCGGAATAATCATGTGCATTTGTTCAGAGCTAAGCACCTTAATAATATCTACAGGCTGAACACCCTTGCAATTACTGGAGCAAATTCTGGCATCAAGTTTAGTAAAATCAGTGTTAGTTACAATACTAACAGCAGTTAATCCCTTAAATGTGCGCATGAGATAAGGGAATAATTTTTCTAGGTCATTCCCATCATCAATAAAACTGAAACAAGGAGAGATGCTATTTACATGAGAATGGATCTTTATAAGATCTCTCTGTTCTGCAAGGCATTTAAGATAAATTTTTGTCATGAAATCTTTTGTTGGAGAGACAATATATGGGGAGCGTTTTCTGTAATCTTTTGGACCAGCTATCATAAGGTCTTTAACAATCAATCGATTATGATATGAGCTTGAGCTTCTTTCGGCAAATGCAAAAGCAAGGCTCTCTAAAGAAGATTCAGTTGAAAAAGCTTCCCGAAGTTTTTTGCATTCCTTTTCAAAAAATAAGATTTCTTTTTTCATTTTGTCACCTCATTTTGCAAAACGATTCATTCGCTGGTAAATAATATCAATCACTGTTAGTAAATTATCTCCAGAAATTACGTCCCTTCTGGGGTTCCATGTCTTAATATGAATAGAAAGGTAAGCATAATTCTTATCTTCAAGATCATTAACACCGTCAGATTCAAAATAGTGTTCAGGTGTTCTCCCTGATGTAGTTCTTAACCGTTTGTCCACATAAAAACCATATGGCGCGGTCTCAAATCCGCTATCCAGCCCGGGCATTCTTATTAAAAGGTTGGAATAGGAAGGACGCCACCCTTTTGGCAAATTAAAATCCTTGATAAAAACCCAGGTATAAGTACTCTTGTCATATTTAATAAACTTGTCAGAAAAAACTCTTTGGACAAGTTCAATATTCTCGTGATACCACTTTCTTATAATATTATACGTAGCCATTTTATGCCCTCCTTTAGAAAGGGAGAGAAGACATACTCTCTCCCTTCCTCTATAAATTGAAATTATCTACCGTCTTCCACAACTGGCTGGGTTTCAAATCTTTCTCCTGGTTGGACTTGGATTCTCGCATTTTTGTAAATAAGTTTGTTAGTGCCGTCAGGATTTACCCGAACCAAATCTTTACCAGAACCCTGATTTATGGCGTTTAAGATTCCTCCCCCAGTTATTGTAGAAGGTACTGTGACTGAACGACCAGCAACATTGATGGTTCTTGTAACGTCTTTTCCCATTTTTACTCACCTCTCTTTCCGCAGCCAAGATGTTTTGTTTTAAACATCTTTCACTACTTGCCTTTTAGATAAGGCCTTTTTATATAACTTAATAGCTCTTTGAAATCCTATCTCTTTAGAAGCTTAATAACCCCTACAAGAGCGATTAACAGCAAAGCAAGCTTTGTAATCTGAAAAATTTCAGGACTCATATCTTTATCCTCTATATTAAACGATGCTGCCATCTTCTTTACTCTTCCCTTCTAAGCGATCTCTCCATTTAGAAGGCGATAAACTAATGGAATGTTTTCGCCAAGAACTCGCAATGCCGATGTCGTATCCATAAGTTACCGTTATCTTGATAATATCTTTATCTCTAAATTGTGGATATCCATTCAAAATAACCCTAGCAACCTGTTCTGCTTTTGTTTCAAGAACAACAGGTTCCTGTTTGTAGAAAACATTAGCGCTGATATAACTACTAATACCTTTTGGGGTAATAGCTTTGTCAACAATTACATAAGCGAATGACACATTCTCCATTTTATACAGATGTCTTTGAAGGTTTTGAGGAATAAAGGTCTCTGTGAACGCTTTTTTTGATATCAATCTAGGAACTATATCTACACAAAATGCTAGAACACATATAAGAGTTATTGCAAGAAAACCCAGTGAGCGATCAATCGGATTAACTGTAATAGGATCCACTGTATCTGTTTTCACAACATATGTCTTACAAACTACATCATGAAGAAATTGTCTAGTGCTACCGGAATAAAAACTGATAATAATTAAACCAATACCAAAAGCGAATAATTGAATAGCTGTTCTTATTAGTGTTATCAATGATGATGGTGGTAACATAATTCCGGTAAGAAAGAATGGCAGTGTTAATATAGTAGTGCGGAGTAATGAGGTTCTAAAGGGAATATACTCACCAGTATAGCCTACGACACAAATTTTGGTTATTTTTTTGCCAATGCTTTGACCTTTCCCAAAGCGACTGTTTAAAAGCCCAAAATAACCTAAACTAATTGCAAATCCGAACAAGCGTCCCCACCCACCTATCTGAGCCAACTGTTTACCAAACAAAAATCCAAGGAATATTCCCACAACACCTAAAAATATCCCATCAAGAAATAAAGCTAATATACGCTTCCAAAACCCGCAAATTGGAGAATCTCTTTTCACTCTTTTAACTTTTAAAGGGGCACCCGATGCTATCTGGCTTAATTGAATATTATTTGTCATTGTTAAAATCCTTTCTTTTTATTATCTTCATAAACAAGGTTTTTATATTCATATATTTCTTTGAAATCACATTGCATTACATGCCACAAAAGACAGATTGTGATTCTATGGTCAGGATTTTTATCAATATTATCTGAAAAGTTTTTCTGAACTAATTTTAAAGATTTAGTATCAAGACATACAATTACAACCCGTTCATACCCTGCGAATAAATTTTTAATTGCCTGCATGTATTCAGTGTTCTCCGTAGAAAGCATAACCTCAATTGAGACCTTTCTATTATTTTCAGGATCTATTACCTTAACATCCACCTTTTTGCCATTTATATCTCCCTCTACGGTTGTATTGAAGTTTCTGTCCTGAAGTCTTTTAGCTATTAAATTCTGAATAAAGCGATGCTGTAAGCTTCTTCCTCCTCTGCCAGAATCAGTAGCAGGTAGAAGCTGGGCTTTAATGCGACCTTTTGCAGTTAGAAAGTAAAATTTGGTCTTTCTACCGCGAGCAGATAGCTGCAAATCAAGGTTTTTAGTAAATCCATCAGCTACGAGTTTTTCAAAGATAACAATACCACGATCCATGCTAAGAGTCTCAATCCCAGCCAGTGTAATTGATTTACATCTTTCAGCTACCCCAAAGAAAGGCCTTTGATTGAAATCTTTTAGAACAGCTTTTTCTAAATCGCTTTCAACCTCAACTATTCTTGGAGCGCGAACACTCCACGCCTGCCTTGGCACAATTGGTGATAGTTTTTTAAGTATTTCTTTATTATTTTTTATCATTTCTTCTTTGCTAATTTTAGGCAATGGAAACAAGTTAACTTTCAATTGGATATCCCCCAACTTTCATTAAAAACGGCTTCGTATATCTGTCTGCGAGCTTTGTAACACACACGAATTGAGGTAGATGTGCTAAGCTAATAGTTTGTTCTGATGTTAAAAACATCGATTGTTTAACAGCCCAGATATCCTCAGTATTAAATAAGTGAAATGCAAAATATGAAAAAACGTTTGACTGGTATGAATTTGCAAGAGCAGATGGGTTTGTTGTTCCTACCATGCATCCGATGCCTGAAAAACGGACCTGGCTCTGCAATTCAAGAATTGGTTTAGTTGCCTTGTCATTTGTAAATATATGTCCGCCTTCATCAAAAACAAATACTTGTCTTAGTTCATCAATATAATTAAAAGCATCGCTTTGAAGGTCTGTATATGCCTGATTTAAAGATTGCGTTTCTATTAATAACTCATGTTTATTTGATACAGAAAAAGTTTCAATTATAAGGCTTATGCCTTTTCGGGCTAATTCTCCTGGTATAATTCCTTTGCAGCAATCAAATGAAACAGCCAAGGGAGACTCTAGAATTCCATTTGAGATAGAAAGTTGCGAACTCTTTAAATCCTTTCGTATTGATAATCCTGGAGGCATTTTCATAAACTGAAGTTCTTTATTGATTTCATATTCCGAAAAATAGATATCCTTTTTTGGATCACACAATGACAAAAGGTTGTTTATAGCTTGATTGAACAAAATCTGTGAATCATGCCTTTCAAAAATCCTTGCTCTATAGTCAGACCTGCGTGATAGATATGCCATTCTGTTGCAGTTTTTTGGCCATCCATTAAAATTTAAAAATTTATCAATCCCAATTTTCATAATTAGAACCCTGTCTGGAAACAGCTTTTGTAATCCAGAGAACTGGCCGCCTTTACGGTCAAATATAACTACAGAAATGGATTTTTGAATCAGTTTTTCTAATATAGAGATCAGAAGGCTTGTCTTGCCACATCCTGTAATCCCTGCAACGCAAAAATGTTTTGTGAACTCTGAAAGCTTGAGCATTACAGGAATATTGCCCTCAAGAGTTCTGCCAACTTCAATATCGCCCTCAGAGATTCCGCTATTTGCGTCAGGTTCAGGCCTATAAGGCTTTCTGTAATCATATTCATTTTTATTCTCTTTTCGCTTATCAAGAAAATAATTTACCCTGGCTTTACAATTAATATAAATATTTCTGTCTACTCCTGGAAAATTCGGATTTTTCAAAATTAATGCCATTCTGCGGATGCCATCATCCTTGTGCTCAAGCCCTTCCTCTTCAATTTGTTTTAGCAAGTTATCTCTCATTTTCGGAGTGATAGTTATTTCGTTTCTGTTATAGAGCGCCATTTTCGTAATCCTCATTATGTTGGTTAAAATCGTTAACTTCCTGTGTATTATGTCCCAGTGGAGACGCTAACATATTAAATGCCCAGCAGAATGGTGCAGTAAGAACTCGTTTAGAAAGCTCAATAAGCCAACAATGACGGCAATACCGCACTTTTTCATGTACTTGAGACGATTGAGTTGTGCCATTTCTAAGAGTTTTCTCAACCGTTCTAATTCTTCCAGTTTCCTCTTCATATCCCAAATGACCTATATAATAGAGGTGCTTGCACCGCGAACACTGGAATCCATCTTTTAAACGATTAATTTGTTTGTCCATGTGACAGAAAAAAATCTTTTCACCGGCTTCTAGCTCGACACCAGACTCTGTAATAGTTGAATCTATAGTCTGATAATTCTCTATACCATTATCTGAGTTGGCTTTTTTTGAAATATCTTCTCGGCGGTAAGTCACGCCTGAGTCTAAATCAAAGCCTTTTATTCTTTTTTCTCTAATGTTTGAGCTAATAATGTCTTCAGAATTAGACATATTTGTTGACCGAGTCATTTTTATTCTCCTCCTCTCCATATTATTCTATAAATAATGAGTACGATTATGGTATTTACAATAATACCCATGACTAAAATGAGCGATGTGATTTCATTAGATACCCGGAATATAGAATCAAAGGAATTGGCGTACAATGCTGCGAAAAAAATCCCAAGCATAATTCCAAACAGAGAACCTATAATAGAACTGGTTATTGTAACTCTTCTGATAAATCCAGTTAAAATACCAATTACAAAGGCGAATGCACCTAAGAAAGCCAGTAGATGTATTAGGTAATTTAATATTTGGGATACAATTTTTGTTCCCGGAAAATCAAAAAACATATTTCTCCTTTCCTTTCAATTAAGGCAGTCTCAGAGGCCAGAGCCAGAAAACTCCAGCCCCTGACTGCTGTACCTACTTTACTCGTAGAAACCGGGAAATTTTTAGTCTCTCTTCCCCTTCAAACGTATCCAGTTTTGTGCGAACGCGCAGCTGGCTTCCTATTAGTTTCGTTGCGATTTTTACATCACTCTTGTTGCAAGCTTCAAGGAATTCCTTGTACCGCCATTTGCTGTTTTTCAACAAAGAAATGGTGGCTATTATCAATTTGCCTGCACTAACTCCATCCATGACGCGGAGTGTGTATACATGTACAGGTTCTTTCTGTGCAGAAGTACGGCATTTTATATTAACAACTTCTACATGATAGTTTCCTGCTATAACAACAAGCTGGCTAGATGACTCTACTCCCTCTAGGTTCGGAATCGCATACTGTTTATTCATTTTTTTCTCACCTCCTCTTTTTTTGGTTTTATAGTGCTTTTAGCTTTAAAGGACTCTTAAAAAGTAAAAGTTGATTAAGTTCGTCTTTTTTAAACATCCTTTGTCTTTTACGTTGCTTCTTGTCAGGTTTTTTGATAGATGGTTTATTTTCTTGGCATCTGTTTAATTTATCTGATTGTAATGAGATCTTTTCAAAACACTGTGAGCAAAGGGCTTTTTCTTTATCAATATAAATTCCCAGGTTCTTTCCGCACAGAAAACAATAAGAACAGGCTTTACCATCAGTGATTTTAATAACTTTAGCATTAAAGAAATTTTTAATCATCTCAACAGAGTCAGCAGGAGAAATATTCATTTAAAACCCTCCACTAAACGGTTCTGTCATTTCAGGTGGTTCTTCAGGAAAAGGCTGTTCAAATCCTGGTTCATCCGCCATAATAGATTCAAGATTTTGTCCATGAGGGGTTAAATTCCCAGAATCCTGAAACTCCATATCAGTATTACCTATTTCTCCTGCTAAATTATTCTCTTCTCTGTTATTTACATCTGGTTCTTCTATTTCATGTTCTTTTAAGGATTCTCCCTCTAAAGTTTCATTACTGTCTTTTTCAATAGGACAATCCAGCTGCTGATGCAATTCATCGCTATAAAGATTTGTACCTTTGGTATAATTTTTTTCTTTATTGACAGCCTGCTCAGTTGTCTCTCTGTCATCAACTTGTCTGACTGCTTCTTCCAGCGCTTGTTCTTCACTAGCATATACAATGTCTTCAATCGCTTTTCTTATTTCCTTCTCTTCTCCGCTATATATAATCTGTTCAATTAGCTCTTTTATCTCTCTTTTTTCCGGTTCATACTGGATATTATCAACCGCTTTGAATAACTTCTTTTTAATTTCGCTTACTTGTAATTTTTTATCCTCTGGGTATGCTTCATTCTCGTTTCCTTTGTTGATAAAATCTTCTCGCTCAGTCCTTTGTTTAATAATTTCCTTTAATTTAGCAAGAGTTTTTTCTGCAAAAAAAGCACTCCAATTTGAAGAGTACTTTGGGGGATACTCCACATCCTTATCTCTAATAACAGGAGGACATCTCCTTGGTAAAGGTGTTTTTATTACCCTAAAATTATCTCTGCTGATATGTGATTTATTTCTATAAGGGCTTTTTTGAGATGTTTCCTGGTCGTAGAGGCTTGCATTATAGTTTTCACTGTATGGATACATGGCTATAGTCTCCTTTTATTTTCACAACAGAATCGTTTCCTAAACATCCATTCCTATCTCAGTTAGGCTTTCAATTTCCAATATCTTTTTGAACGAATCTTTCCATCTAATCAACGGTTCATCTTTTAATATCTTATAGTAATACCGCACACTATCTGGATGTTTTGCCTTCATAGCTTTCTTAAGAAATTTATATTCAACAGTACCCCATCCATCTTTATTTACTCTCTGTTTATGTTTATTTAGTGCTCCAAGCCATATACTATCTGTCGCATATGGCTTAAGCAGGTTAAATAATTTTACAGCGTGGATATCTAACAACGGTTCACAAGAAACAGATGTTTTATATCCTTTGGAATAGGCAAGCATTAGCGAAGTGTACCTTTCCTGAAAATTTGGAGCTCCTGGTTCCCAAAATTTCAATACATTATTGCTGTAAGAGCCAATGGTAAACCTAAATAGTATCTGTTCTTTGTAATCCTTCAATTTTCCGCAGAGACTAGCAATACATTCAAGATGGGGCTTACTTACAATGAGAACTTTATTGCCAGGCTTGAGAATTTTATCAAGAAAGACAATACTTTTATCAAGGATTGAGGGTGTGATATCATGTGTGGTGGGGAACATTATAGTTCCATTTTTATTGCTATAATGTTTAGGAACGCAATCATGTTTTAGTTCCATGTTTAACCAGTCATCGGCAGTCTTAATTCTTTTGAAGCGTAAAGCCATATGTTTGGCATAACAGTACCTGCAATTATGTTCACATCCGCGAGCGATATTTGCATTAATTGATGTCCATTCTTTTGTTCCTGTGGGTTTTGGTTTATTTTCCATTTCTTTCTCCTAAAGGAGCTCAATAACTTTTATGAGTTCCTGTTATTTTTTTTATTTACTTTCTTAACTATATTTTGACATTTTGGACATCTCTTCATTGCGAGCTCCTTTTTTATTGGCATTTTTTTATCTATTATTTTTTCTAATTCTTATAAGCAGCAATTTCTATACCAAGGTTGAAAACTTTTTTTTGTAATTCTTCATAACTATGTCGTTGATAAGGGATTACGAAATCTTTATTAGGTTAAAAACTTTAAAAAAGCCAATCAAACTAATCAATTAAATATCTAATTTTTTAGATAAAATTAAAGTAAAAGTCCAATTTTTTGGAGTCACTGATAGAAAGATTTAAAACATCCAGAAAAACTCTTATTCCTTATGGAACTTGAGATTAAACTTAAACAAAAGCACAAAGAAGATTTTTTAAAAGAAGGTTTACCTAGACTACTTTATACTGGAACTTGTGAAGAATATTTTCAACAGAAGATATTAAAGGAAAAATTTGATAACCAATCAGGCAGACACAGTGGTATCGTTTATATGAGTGATTCCTTTGTTTCGGCTACGGGCTATGCGATAAAGAGAGCTGCTTTTTACAAAGATCTTCCCTTGCTGTTAATCATTGATACTAAAAAATTGGATGAAAAAGTTGAATATAGTGGTGAATATAGTACATCGTCTTTGAATGCAAATTGTTTTTTAACTTATGCGCTTTCTTTGGGTATTGATTCTTATGAAGGATTAAAAGTGCGTTTTAAAGACAATTTACAGAAAGATATTAAGTGTATTAAAGATACAGTCTCACGTCTGTCTAAAAAAGAAATTGAAAGTTATTGGAAAGATTATAGTTATGGTTTAAAAGAAGGAACTTATTTGCCTCAAAGTTATGCTCCTTGTTTTTTTGCTGTCGCTAATAAAAGGATTCTATATTCAAATAATCAACGAGAACTTATTAATGGAGTTCAAATATTAAAAGGCAAAAAGGTTATAACTCCATTCTTTTTATTGGACAAGTTTGATGATAAAGTTATTGTTATGAATATGGACTATACTAAAGTCTTTAAGTCTTAATTTTGGGAAACAAATTCTTTATGTCTTCCTGTAAATTATACTTTCTTAAATTATTGTAAAATGTATTTTGCTTCATATCTAATAATTTCGCCGCAGCTGTTCTATTTCCCTTAGTTTGTCGTAAAGCATTTAATATCGTATTTTTGACTGCGTCCTTTATGCTTATTTGTTCTCTATTAGAGATCGTATCTTTACAATGTTCTAACATTAGGTCTTCCTCTCTAATAATCCTTCCTTCTGCAAGAATAACTGCCCTTTCAATAGTATTCTCCAGTTCTCTTGTATTCCCATTCCAATCATGTAGTAATAATTTATTTTTGGCTTCTTGTGCTAAAGCTTCTTCCCAATAATAGGATTTATTACCGTACTTTTCTAAAAAATGGTTTACTAAGAAATAAATATCTTCCCTTTGCTCACGCAATGGTGGAATTTTAATTGGAAATTTATTTAATCGATAAAATAAATCTGGTCGAAAAGTTCCTGTTTTAATAGCATCTTTTAAATCTATATTTGTAGCTGCGATGACTCTAACATCTATCTCTATGGTATCCTCTCCTCCCACTCTTTTAAACTCTTTTTCCTGAAGAATTCTCAAAAGCATTGCTTGGGCTGGTAGACTCATATCTCCTATTTCATCTAAGAATATTGTTCCTCCATCTGCCAATTCAAACATGCCTTTTCTTCTCGACGCAGCATCAGTAAAAGCCCCTTTTTCATGTCCAAATAATTCGCTCTCAATTAACGTTTCTGGGATTGCTGCACAGTTAACTCCGATAAATTGTCCTTCCTTTTTTACGCTATTATAATGGATAGCTTTTGCTATAGATTCTTTACCTGTTCCGCTCTCGCCTTGAATGAATACAGCTATATCTTCTTTTTCAAGAGTTCTAAGTAAAACAATTATTTCCTTAATAGCATCACTCTCGCCAATAATATTGATAACTTTATTCTTTCCAATAATAATATGTTTATACTTATCGCTTCTTTTAGGTTCTTTTTTTAAATTTTCTATTTTCATATATATTCTATCTAATTCTCTATCTTTATTAAGTTCTTTTTTACGCTCTATTTCTTCTATGTTTTTTTGAGTCGTACTTTCACTACTTTTTTTATCTTGCTCAACATCTACGGCTAAGCGAGGAGCTTTTTCTAAATGTATTTTTTCGCTTTTTCTCTCCTTTTTGCCATAAGGCACAACCATAGGATAACATCCTTCTGAAGTTTTTGTCGGGTCACTATCAGAAACTGCTTTAAGAACAAGCTGATATTCACCTTCAGGGATTAAAGTTCTCTCTTCTGGCAGGTTACATATCACTTCAATATCTACTTCATCCTGAATGCCCGTTGGATAGATTTTCAGTGAATTCTTAATATTATGAATTGTACTATCGCGTGATATTGGTCTTGTTATATCTATATCAGGCCATTTGTCAGTAACATTTTCTTTCCGCTTCCCGGCAATAACATTGTAAACTTTTGCATACACGCTAAACGAATCTTTCTCTTTTCCTGTATTTTTTATAGTAAACCTGTATTTCCATCTTTTATTATGTGTATTATTATCGTCGAATACTTCTGGGCCTTTACCAGTAAATTGAGGGACAATGACAGCTACTGAAAATTCTGTACCTGCTCGTTCTATTTTTTCTTCACATAATTTTATCTTTTCTTCTAGCTCTCTTTGCACGTTCTCAGGATTTTCAGGATTTAAAAGTTCTGTGAAGAGTTCTTTAGCAATCTTGTATCTTTTTATCTTTTGCTCTTTTGTTTCTTGCATCTTTATTTCTCCATTTCTCCTGCAACTGTTTTTGATTTTACCACATTTCTTTAAAAAATCAATTGACTAAGATGGATAAAGCAGGATAATCTATATGAGAGCAAAAAGGCCAATATAGATGGATAACAATATTAAGTCATTATTAGATGAGTTGTCTTATGGTTCTGTCCAGAAGATTATAGATCAATATCCAAGCAGTTTAAAAGAAGCTACTTCTTTTAAAAAGTATATTATAGCGACCTGTTGTCTGATTGAAGATTTAAGAAAGCATGAAGATGTAAAGATAGCTATTGAGAGTGCAAAAAGACAAGTAGGATATAAGTATTTCTTAAGCCAATATTACATAGATAATTATCTTAATAGTATCTTAAATAAAGAAAGTTATACTGTTTTTGATAATCTATATGTAGAGCCTAGTGTTGAGAAAATAAAAGATAAACAAACGGCAGAAAGGGCTCCTCTCCCTTATGAATTTAATGGAACTACTCTTCAAGATTTTCCGACTAATAGTCCTAAGCAAAATTCCAAGCCAAAAGAAAAAGAAGTTCCAATTATTACTGCAATAGAAAACAATCCTAATTTAGTAATTGTTGGTGAACAGGGTGCTGGCAAAACATCCACTTTAAAGCATTTATGTGTATATTTTGCAAAAAACGCTAAAAATAAAGCAAAGATAATTCCTGTATTTGTTGCTCTTGATGCTTATGGTATCAATCATTCAAAGCTTGAATATGTTATCCGTGATTCCATAGACCCTTCTATAGATATCTCTCTATCGGATTTATTAAAAAATTATAAGTGTATTATTTTCCTTGATGGTTACAATGAAATTCCTAAAAAATATAGAGGTACAGCTTTAAACCAGATTCAGAACTTTTTCAAAGGTAAAACATATAACTGTGTTTTGACTTCCAGACGTGAAGGTTACCACGGGGAAATTGATTCTAAAACTATGGAGGTTGAACCTTTTGGCTATGAAAAAATAAAAGAGTTGACAAAGAAATATCTAAAGCATTTTAAGGGCAAAAAAACTGTCGATGGTATGTTAGATACGTTAGAATCAAACTCAAAACTGATGGACTTGGCTAAAAATCCATTTTATCTTGTAATTATGGTTCTTATATACAATGAAAAAGGGACAATTCCTCCACAATTAGGTTTAATTTTTGAACATCTTATGACTGTTATATATGAGGGAGATAACAATTGGGAAGATAAAAAAAATAAAAACAAATTCCAAAAAATAAAGACAGAAATTCTTGCTGATTTGGCTTATAAAATAATTGAGCAAGGCAATGTAGCTATAAGTATTTATGATTGCGAAGATATTATGGGTAAGAAAAGGGCTGACTTGATTAGCAAAGGGAAATTTTTACAGGACGAAGGCACAGTTTATGACATTCTTTCAGAATTAAAGGATAATAACTTATTAGATGAAATTAGTGGTATAGTGAAGTTTGTGCATCAAAGTTATGGTTCGTATTTTGCTGCTTGTTATCTTAAGAGAATGTCTCCAGAAAAGTTATTACGTAAAATTCGAGATGAACTATTAGAATACATGAGATGGGATGAAACAATCTCGCTATTACTAGGTATAGTAGATGTCTAATACTTTAGATAAAATTATAAATCTTCTTATTGACTTAGATCCATTTTTTGCTGCCCAATGTTTTCCAATGGCAAAAAACGCAACTTCTGAAACAGAAGACAAGTTAATAAAAATATTATCAGATAAAGCTAAAGATGACACTTATTTAGGATTAAGTGCTATCTATAGTTTAGGTATAATAAAATCAGAAAAAGCTGTAGAACCCCTTCTTGCATTGTTAGAGAATGGCGGCGACCTTTGGTATGTGGTACATGCGTTAAGTGCAATAAAATCAGAAAGAGCTGTAGAAGCGCTTCTTGCGCTACTAGAGAAAACAAAAGATAATAACTTTGGGTGGATTGCACATGCGTTAGGTGCAACAGAATCAGAAAGAGCTGTAGAAGCACTTCTTGCATTGTTAGAGAAAAGTAAAGATAATGATATTATCGAGAGTATAGCAGATGCGTTAGGTGCAACGAAATCAGAGAAGGCAGTAGAGCCTCTTCTTGTATTGTTAAAGAAAAGTAAAGATAATGATGTTATTGAGAAGATAGCAGAGGCATTAGCTGAGATAAAATCAGAGAAGGCAGTAGAGCCTCTTCTTGCGCTACTAGAGAAAAGTAAAAATAATAGTGTTCTTTGGTATGTGGTATGTGTATTAGGTGAAATAAAATCAGAAAAAACTATAAAACCTCTTCTTGTGCTGTTAGAGAAAAGCAAAGATAATAGTGTCCTTTGGTATGTGGCAAGTGTATTAGCATGTGTGTTAGGTATAACAAAATCAGAAAAGGTAGTGGAGCCTCTTCTTGCATTATTAGAGAAAAGTAAAAATAATAGTGTTCTCAGCAGTATAGCACGTGTATTAGGTGAAATAAAATCAGAAAAGGCAGTAGAACCTCTTCTTGCACTACTAGAGAAAACTAAAGATGATAGTGTTCTTATAAGTATAGCACGTGCATTAGGTGAGATAAGATCAGAGAAGGCAGTAGTCCCTCTTTTTGCACTCCTACAGAAAACTAAAGATGATAGTGTTATTGAATATGCAATATATGCATTAGGTGAGATGAAATCAGAGAAGGCAGTAGAGCCGCTTCTTGCATTGTTAGAGAAAAGCAAAAATAATAATATTCTCAGGCGTATAGCAGATGCACTAGGTGAAATAAAATCAGAAAAAGCAGTAGAACCTCTTCTTGCGCTGCTAGAGAAAACTAAAAATGATAGTGTTCGTTGGGGTGTGGAACGTGCATTAGGTGGAATAAAATCAGAAAAGGCAGTAGAACCTCTTCTTGCATTGTTAGAGAAAAGTAAAGATGATAATGTTATTAAGAGTATAGGAGATGCATTAGGTGGAATAAAATCAGAAAAAGCAGTAGAACCTCTTCTTGCATTGTTAGAGAAAAGTAAAAATAATAATGTTCTCAGCAGTATAGCACGTGCATTAGGTGGAATAAAATCAGAAAAGGCAGTAGAACCTCTTCTTACGCTACTAGAGAAAACTAAAGATGATAATGTTATTAGTGGTACAGCATATGCTTTGCGTGAAATATCTTCTGTATGTTCAGAAACAAGGAATAAAAAGACAATAATTTCTTTGGTTAAGATGCGTAAAACATTTAATAGAGAAAATTTGAAGAACGATATTTATGTATCTGTTGAAGATTTAAAAAAGAACTCACGTAGAAGATTTTTAAATAAGTTAAAAGGATTTTATGAATGAATAAAAAACCTGCTATCACACCGGGCAACTAGAAGTTCTTTGGTTGCCTTTCTTTGTGTGCCCCTGGCGCGAGTGGCAGACTGTACTATATACTATCTACAAGGCAGGATTAGATAGTATTTAAACTTTTCGCAATAGCTTAACTGCTCAATGCCAACACGCCCACCCTCCGCCCTTTTTTCTTAAATAACATTCCAAAGCCCCAAGGTCAATGGTAGATGTGGATCAAAAACAATTATTAAAATATCTATAAATCAGCTATAACCTCTGCTTGTTTTTTCACTTTACGGAAAAAACAATCATTGAGTCAGATAAGGCTTGAGAGGTGATTAAAAATGGGGCAATACTTTAAAATTCTTAATCTGGATAAAAAAAGTTTAAGTACTAGGCAAATTATGCTTTATTCTTTCTTCTTCTGCTATCACAATAATAGCTTCAAAAAGGATTCTCATACCATCTAATGAAATATATGCTTTTGAATCAACGCCTTGTTTAGTTATCGCATTTACACATGATGTTACTAAATCGCGAAAGGCAGGTATTTCATCTGCTCTTCTCTTGAGATCTTTTTTAGCCTTTCCCTTTTTTGCATACATAATTTCTTTAACACAAGCACTCAATTCTTCTGATGTGATTTGTTTTAAATACTCTAACAAGTTCATAAGAACCTCTTGGCAACAAATAGGGTTAACTCATCTATTGTGATTTTATCTCAATACATTATATTTGCAACAACAAAAAAGTCAGAAGGTGGACTAAAAGACAATTCTTTTTTTATTAAATTAAGTAAATTTCTCTTTAAAATGCGAGAAATTTACTCTTAGTGTCTAAAAGCAAAATAAGAGAATATCTTTATTGTATAAGGTGACTAAGTTATGGGAATTATAAGAAATCGCGTAGAAGGGGCTTATAGAGGGTACATGAAGGATAAAAACCTGCCAAAGCTTTTAAGAAAATTGGTTGATATTGCTGACCATTTAGTTCATTACCAGCATCATAGAGACTGCCTGGATAGAGCAATGGACGAATTCTTTCCTATGAAAGAAAAACAACAAAGAGATGTTTAAAGAGCTTAAAAATAATCATTAGAGGTGGACATAATGCCAGAAAACAGCTTAATCATAAACAAGGCATTCTTTGGCGGCAGGTCTGGCGCAAAGAATGTGCTGAAGATAACCCTGAATAAAAACAAAGAGTGTTATTTTAATTTCGGGATAGAGCAGCAAAACAGCAAATACCTGTGGATACCCTGTAAAATGAATGCTTCAGAGTTAGGAGATATAATAAACGTTTTGGCAGGAAAGATATCATCGATAGCCTTTTTCCATAAGTTTAATGGGAAAAAAGGAGAAACAACAAGGCAGATATGGATTAACAGAAGCAATGATAATAAGGCTGTTTTTATAAAAATTAAGGAATTAACAAAGCCTCTAAGCCTGGGAGAGCAAAAGGTTCTCGAGCTTTTACTTTCGCAGATTATAGTGAGGATGAGTTTATCTTAGTAAAAGAGGGAAAATGGCAATAAAAACACCTGATTTAATTACACAGGCTAAAAGGTTTGATGAGAATACCCTAAGAAAGTTTCTGCAATTTCTTAACCATAAAATCCCATTCAAATATCAGGTATTTAAGCCAAACATTAATGGAAAACCACAGGGAAGCGGGAGATGTATATTTGTGGGGGATATAAACGAATTTATTAAGTTTTCAAAGCAGGACAATGGAACAGGCATGGTCTGCGTTGGAATAAATGAGTTAAGGAATACCAATGATATTACCGGCATTACAAAATTACAGGCATTGGTGTTTGATATTGATGCAAATAAAAAAACAAAGTTTGTAAGCTCTATTAAAGACCATAATTACGCTATAAGCCTGGCTAAAACCAGGGCAAGGGAAAGATTAGAAAGACTGGGATTTAAGGTTGGTTGCATAGTGGACTCTGGAAATGGAGCTCATATCTATATCAAGGTTAATATTCCGCTAAAAAGAGTGAAATCCAGAGAAGAATGGTTTAGTACAGATGTCTATAAAAAACTGGCTGTAATTGAAAAAAAGATGCAAAAGCTTAATGATGGCATAGTGCATATTGACTGTCTAACCAAAGACCCTGTAAGAAGGATGAAAGTGCCTGGAACATTAAACTATAAAGATACTCAAGAGGCAGAACACAGAATGTGCAGAATAGTCTGTCTTTTAGATGATCCTGCTGAAAAAGAAAATACAAAAGCATTTTACAGGATAAACCCAGCTGAATCAGACAGTACTTTTGAAAATGCTGATGTGAAATCACTAACTAAAGAGCAAATTAGAAATATGTTTAGACAAGACAAGAAAATGAAGGACTTATATTTTGGGGACTGGCAGAAATATGGCTATAGGTCAAGATCAGAAGCAGAAATAGCTCTAATATCAAAAATGGTGCACTATCATTTTTCAAATAAAAACATTTACGAGCTTATGGACAATTGCAAGATAGGCAAGTGGCAGGATGAAATAATAAGTAATAATTACAAAAGAAGAACAATAGCCAGTGCAAGGAATTTTATTAAAGCAGCAGAGTATAACCAGTAAGGTTCAGGATAAGACTTCCACAAACATCTAATTCCCCCTTCCCTCTCCCCTAAAACAAAAAATGGATTCTTAAATTTTTTCTAATAATTGAGAAAAAATTCAGATAAAAAGGTCATTCATTGAATAAGATTATTCCAAGCAAAAGGAAAAGAGGTAAAAATGGAAATAAAAAGAACAATAAGTTTAGGCTTGAGCAGGAAGGGAAAGTGCATAGTATGCAGCGACTTAAACACCTTGATTTTAGTAATGGGAACATCATCAATATCAGGAAACCTGCATTATTACGGAATTAAAAAAGAAAAAAACAGATGGATAGTGAGCATTGAAAAAATAAAGCAGAGAATAGCAGAGCTTGAGAACAGAAAAAATAAAATAGAACAAAAATTAGAGATAATGAAACAGGTAGTTAAGTAAAAAATGGACTGAAATCCCCTTTTTTCTGCATGTAAACCTTAAAGCATTCATACCCGATTCTATTACAAAAGTTTTCTTCTTTTCAATAAAAATTCAGAGGTGATTAAAATAGTAGGACCACTAACCAGAATGAGGCTGAAAGGTGAAAAGATACCATATAGAGGCAAAGAGTATCCTATTAAGCATAAATACAACAAATTTAGATTTGTCTGCGATAAATGCGGCAGGTGCTGCTGTGATATTGATATTATGCTTAACCCTTATGACATTATAAGAATCTGTAATAGGCTGAAGATTACTTCAGTCCGGTTTCTTAAAGATTATGCCAGTATAACATTAGGCGCGGATTCAAGGGTTCCTATTGTGCTTTTGAATACAAGACCCCGCTGCGTATTTAACAAAAAGATATGCACCATATATGAAGACAGGCCGACAAATTGCAGAGGCTATCCTGTAGGCAGAATCACAATGACAGATAAAGATACAGGAGAAGAGGAAGCGGGATATATAGTAAATGATAACTGCTCGGCAATACAGACGAAAAAAAGGCAGACAATAGAGGAATGGCTTAGAAAGGAAAAAGCAGATGAATATTTTAATATCTCAACAAGATGGAACAGATTTATTACAAAGCTTATCCAAAAAGGGTTTCCAAAAAATAATGAGATGTTTAATTTTCTCTTTATCAAGGCCTGCTATGATTTTGATAATAACCTATATAATAAGCTGATGGCTGCAAAAGGAATAAGCCAGTTCAAAACAGCAGAGGATAAGTTCAATTTCATTCTTGATAATGCAGAACCTCTTATACTGAATATAGCATCCAAAGTTAATTTTGACAAAGTAAGAGAAATGTTAGAGAAAAATAAAGACAAATGAAATGCGAAATCCCAAGGTGCAGAAATGAGGCAGACCTAATTTATTATGGACACGGGGTCTGTCAAAAGCATTATGATATGGATTGCGATGGTGCTATCTGCCTAAAAGAAAAGTTTGGAATAAAAAAATAGGCTTGATGTGAATAAAATGGAAGATATGGCAATTGAAAAAATAGTTGGCGATAAGGCAATCTTTACTCACAAATACTACAAAAAGCTATGCGAAGAAGCAAAGAAGAGAGGAATTACACCTGAAAAACTGTTCAATAAAATAGTGGCAGATTATTTAAGAAAGGTAAAGAATCAAAAAAGAGATGATTAAAAATGTTATTAATGCTTATTAATAAAGCGACTCACAGCAATAGCAAATGTTTCCTTTGTGGCAAAAGAATTCTTAAAGGACAAGAGGAGTATATTTGGGATTGTGGACGATATAAATCCCACAAAAAATGTGAAGAACAAAGAGAAAAAGAATTAGTTCAAAAGGTGACATAAAAGATTTCTAATAAATGAGAAATCTTATTAAAATGTTAAGGATAAATATATTCTTCAAAAGCGGAAAGATGCAGTCTCTGGAAACTCCAATCATAACAGAGAAAATATCCAGCCAGATAAACGAGAAATTAAGAAGCAGCATTATTCTAAAAACAGACTTGTTTATCTTTCAAAATAGAAAATGGGTGAAGTTAGAATGAAATCACCTAATAACCGGATAAAGAAATATAAGTGATAAAAAAGATATATCCTATTAGGTATATTTTGTATAAGTTTCCTTTATCTTTTGTCCTAAATAGACAGATTTATATAGTAGTAGAGGTGTAATATAACCATGGTAACCAAATATGATGTTTTTCTATATCTGGCTGATAAAGGCACTGCAATAAAAACGCCAGAGGTTATGAAGAACTTTAAAAGAATAAAGCATGAATATCAGAATATCTATCACATACTTTCTGGTTTAGTGAAAGAGGATTTAGCTACAAGGTCAGGAAAAGGATTTCAGGTAAAGCTATCACTAAAATCCCGGCTGTTGCACAGGCTGATAACATACTGCATTAATAATGGCATAAATTATAATCATTTAATTGATGTAAACCTTGCAGATTTTGTTGCAAAGGCATTGTTAAAAACAGAGTTCACTTTAAAGGATTTTAAAATTAACCCAAAGACATTTAAAAAATATACAGAGATACTAAAAAGATACGGCTTAATTATTATAATTTCAACCAAGCCATTTAAGGCAAGGATTACATGGAACCACCTTTTAAGCAATATTCTCCAGTACTTTGACATGCCTGTTTTTGTAAGAAAGGAAAACAAGATTGACTTTTTGGACAGGATTGAAAAGGAATTAAAAATATTCAACAGAAAAATAAAACAGAACGAAACAGCCTATAATGCTTTAACCGAGGATTTTGAAACTAGGTTTATTCATTCAAACCTTTCGATAGAAGGGAATCCTGTGACCTTGCCAAATACAATTAAAATTTTAAAGGATAAAATCATGCCAAAAGATCTCAGGGATTCTGATATCAAAGAGATACAAAATTACCAGATTGCTCTGAGAGCAATGATGAAGGATTCCAGAAGCGGAAATGCCTTAAATAAGGGAAAAATTCTCAATTACCATTTTCTGGCAATGCAGCATAATGAAGAAATTGCGGGAAAGCTCAGAAAAATCAGTGTGCGTATAAAAGGCAATCCTAACTTTAAAGTAGCTCCTGTAGATAAAATTGGATTCTGTTTTGACCAGCTTATGAAAAGATATGATATTTTTACAGCAAAGAGGCATACCATTAAAGAGATAATTGATTTTGCCTCTTATTTCCATAACCAGTTTCAGTATATTCATCCATTTGCTGATGGAAACAGCAGAGTAGCCCGCTTAATAACTTTTCATCTTCTTCAGTACTTTAAAATACCCATTCTTGACATCCCTCTCGGCATACTAGATCAATATCTAACCAATACTAAAAGCTATATAAAGCGTGATGATAGGGATTTAAGCAAAACATTGCAGCTAATTATTCTTTACAATCTGAAAATTATTAATGATAAGCTGTAATATTTTTTAAGAGATACTGATAGCAATAAAGCCATAAAAACTCTGATTCTAAAAAAACAAATTTTTTCTTATTGCATAGAGAAAAAAATTTCTTAAAACGAGGTGGTAAAACTGAAACAAGAACTAAATATGGCTGAGTTAAAAAATAAAGCTCTGAATTTTGATAAGGCAGAGACGAGAGATGTGCATGTTATTAAGGATGAAAACAACTATCTCTGCAAAAGGACAATGGCTGTATGGAACATTAGCAAGAATGTATTAGCGTGCCTTGCTCCAAAAAATTATGCAGTTATTCAGCATAAGCATGCAACAGAATCTATTATAGGAGCAATAACCAGCCTAAATATCAAGGCAGCAGCAAAACTAAAAACATCAAAGCACGGCATACATATTGACTTTGATTTCCCGGAGTCTAAGTTTGAGTTAAAAACTGTGGGGGAATCATACACAACAGGTATACGCATTGTAAGCGATTATTCAAAAGTAGCTGGCCTTGTAATCAGCCCAAGGGTAACCAGACTGGCATGCTCAAATGGAATGATAGTTACAGACATAGTGAAATCCCAGAGAATAAAATATACAGAACAGCTGACAATAACAGTAGAAGGTCTAATTGACAAGATGGTAAAGGATATAATCACAAATGATGAGAAACTAGCCAATATGGTAAGTATTTGTATGGAAGACAGCACAGAATGGAACGCTGTAAAGTTATTGTTAAAAATGATGTTTAAAAAGAAGAAATATGCCAAAGAGATTTTTAATAACTTAGATATCAGTAAAAAAAGAGTTACCAGGTGGGATCTTTATAATGCAGTAACTAATTTTGCGACACACGGGGAAAGATTAAAACCGCATATGGAAGCATGGCTGCAAAATAAGGCAAATGAGATAATGAAGACTTCTTTTAACGAGCTGTCGGAAATCAACAAGCCTGTGAAAAAGACTGTTGCTCAGACAGCCTGATTTTTTATTTTTTCCTTAAAATGGTAACAGATATTACAACTCCTGGTTGTCAAACACAGCTTTTTGATTTTGAGAAGCACTATGTTACCCCATCAAAATCCCTGCCCTCTTCTTTTCAGATAAAAGTTGAACCAAAGCATGATATGGCAAAAAGCCAAAGTTGTGTAAAGGAACTGGCAAAATACCTAAGGAAAGTTAACTATAGCTTTACAAGATTTCTTGATATTTCCTTAGCAGCAATTGAAGGCAAGGAAGAAGATTATATGAAATTAATAAATGGCTTAGAAAAAGATGAATTACATGATTACACAAAGGCATTGGGAGTTTTAATGGGGTTTTTCATGGAAGGATATTATGATGATATTTTAGGGATGTATTATCCTTCTTATGAAGGAAAACTCGGCAATGGTTATTTTTCAACGCCCTTTCATATTTCTTGTTGCATGGCAGAAATTTCAGATATCAAACCGACAGATACTCTCAATGATCCATGTTGCGGAAGCGGAAGTTTCCTGCTTGCAGCTAAGTTTGTGATTCACAAAAAATATGGATGGAAAGAAAGCTGTTATTATATTTCAAAGATGACTGCAATTGATATCGGAGCAACACAGGTTAAGATGTGCAAATTGCAGCTTTTACTTTCAAATTACTTATACATGATATCACGCGCTTATGATGTTGTTATGAAAGCTAAATCTTTGGTTAAATAGATTTTTTTCTTATTATATACAGAAAAAAATTATCATTGAGGTGATATAAAATGAAAGGATACATCGCCTGGGACCAAAAAGGAAATCCCCTGTTTGCTATTATAGATATAAATGCAGATACTGACAAGCATACAGCAATCAACAAAGGAAATTTAACTATTAGCAATTTAGATGTTGATAATACAAGTGAAGAGGAACTTATTATAGAAAATGACAAAATAAGAGAAGTGATATAAATGGCTTTTACAGATAAAGATAAAAACAGAATGGCTGAATTAGAAACAAAAGCCAAGGAGAAATATATAGAGAATACTGACTGGGATGCAGTTATTGAGATGTTGGATGAAGGCGAGCAAAAGGAATACTGGAAATTAAAGAAAAAGATGGATAAAGAATATAATCTATAAAAAGAGGCGCATATAAAATGGACAATATAGACAAGCAGATTGAAACGCTTAAAGTTCTAAACAAGGTAGACAATCTGAATTTAACTGATGAGCATTACGGCATATTAAAAGAAAAGGCAGTAAAATTCTACAATGATTACAAAGAGACTGGCGTGAACATAACAATTAATGTTTCACTGGATAATAAGCATGTATTCAGGATTTCCATATATGATAAAAAATCCATTTCAATAAGATATAACCGGCAACAAGAGGGATGCTCAGAAGAAATATATTCTATAAGGAATGTTGACTTGCTGTTTAAGCCAACACCCATGGAATTAAAGCATATTTCAAATCTTAGTTCTGATATAACTTACCGGGATAAAAAAACATATAAAAATACAGTTCATTTTGTAAACAGCAGGCTAAAACATATAGTGGAATTAAGAGTAGACGAAAATCAAATCGATTCTCTGTTCTGGCTGTTTAGAGAGGAAAAAGCAGATATAATAAAAATAGATGACGAAAGCAGATTGAATGTAATTACGCACGTGTTTGAAAAGAAGAATAAGAGGTATTATCTTGCTAAAGACTATTCTTACTATAAAGTGCATGTAATAACCCCTGAAGATGAAAAATACAATTACATAGATAAAGGCAGGTTGTTTCATCGTGACATTTTCTTTGAAGGCATGGAGCTTTACGAAATAGAGGATGATGTTCTAACTAAAATAATAAATGAAACCAATAATTTTGCAATTATAACCCCTCAAAGATACAGTACATATAAAGCAATGGTTGAAGAGGAGAAAAGGCAGAAGGAAATAAACGAGCATTATGTTGATGCCATAAAAAACCGATTAGACCAGGGGTTTGAACAGGATGGAATAAAGTTTAGAAAACACTCAATAGAGTATGCCGGATTAAGGATTGAAAGCGAAGCTCTGGATATAGAGGAATTAGTAAACAGCATAAACTTTGACCAGAATCTTGACTTTAATAATATCTTCAATCAAGTATGTTCAATAATAACTGATAGATTATTCCCCGACAAATATAAAAACATGGTTATTCACCTTGGCTCTTTTCCTGTAAGGCTGGATGTTGAAACAAAAAGAAACGGGAAATCAGTTCAAAGACTAATCAATAATGCTGAACAAAAACAGGTTAAAACAACAATAACCAATAAATATCTTGTTGACAACATAAGAATAAACAAGTCAGAGATAAAGGAAGTCATCAGGAGAGCGATCTGCTTCAGAAAAAGGTATGATTATGATGTTTTTCTTAAGTCAGTCAGCACTATGTCTATAAAGCTGCATTACTTTCTCGCCAATGGTGTAAAGATATCTTACACTAAAAATGATAAACTTTTAACAATGAAATTGAATCTTGTTAGAAGAGACAATAAAAATTATGTTGCTGTAAAAGATAAATTCCACAAGGTTAAGAACAGCAACCAGCTGTTTGCAGCAAGTTGTGATCCATTATATTCAAGAGGCTACAGGAATCATAACTTCCAGGCTCTTGTAAAAATGCTTATAGATTTTTTTGAAATCAAGGCAGATGATGTCATAACCATGATGGAAGAGAGCTTAAAGGCCTACAAAGAGGCAGAAGAAAGGGCAAAGAAATTGCTAAATGAAACTATGAAGAAACTGGATATCAAAGAGGTTACAATTAAAGATAAAGAAGGATTTAAAATAAAGGGGAAATCCGGCAAAGAGTATTTTGTGGAGAGAAAAACAAATGGTGTTTACGAGCTTCCTGCCATGAAATATATCTGTATCGTGGAAACCAGCATGGACAACAATTTCAAGTCAGATAAGCTGGTAACATATTTCTATGCTTTAAAAAATGATTCCTATCTGGCAAGCGATATCTACACTCTGAATGTCAATTAAGATTTTTTCTTTTTTTGGGAAAAAATCTTTTCTCTATAAATATGTGAGGTGTACTAAAATGGTAAAATTTAGAATTTTAGATGACAAAGGCGATACTGTGTTGGAACTGCAACCAGAGGAAACAATGGAAAAGATGAGGCAGGAGGCAGAAAGAGGCAGATGGCTCTATCTTAACGGCGAGGTTGTGAATATAGACCACGTTACTATGGAAGACATTAATAAAGCAAATGAAATAGTTTCAACACCAATGCTGAAAGGGGGTTCTTTATAGAACCCTTTTAAAAATGATAAATATCCTGAAAGAGATAGAAAGGATTTCAGAAACAAGCGATAAGGAAGTGTGCGGAATAGTAACAGAGGAAGACGGCAGAGCAAAGGTAACAGAGTTGAAGAATGTTTCAGACAACGAAGAGATTTGCTTTATAGCTGACCAAAGGCAGTTTTTTGATGCAATAAAAAAAACCTCTTTTTATGATAAAAGCAGGAGAAGCAATATAGTGTGTTTTTTCCATTCTCATATTCATAAGAATGAAACGCCTTCCGCAACTGACATGAAATACAGGTTGAAAAATATTCTTCATATCATATACAGCCTGACAACAAAAAGATTCTTTTTGCTGTATCCAGAAGGTGGTAGAAATGCTGAATAATTCAGTTACAACCAAAATCAAGGACAAAGGCAATGATGCTTCTAATATTTCCATTTATTTAAACAATAATGCAGCTTATCCTAACATTGAGATAGAGATTGAAAGGAGAAAGGTATTTGAAACACTCGCTAATAAAGATTTAATTGTTGCTTCCTTAAACAAAAAATTAACTGAAATGATTCAGATGTATTTGGAAGCTCAGGCAAAAAAAGAAAAAGAGGTGCGGGAAAATGTATAAGAAAATTCTGATTTTAGGAGCAGGAGGCATTGGCTCTATGTTTAGTTCAAGGATATATGATTTAGTTATTAAAAGACAGATAAACATTAATGACAGCGAGTTTTTTATTGCTGATAATGATAATGTAAAGCTGGAGAATATACAAAATAACCAGAAATTTGACAAAGAGGATTTGATGATGAATAAGGCAGAAGCAATAGCGAAAAAGCACGGCTTTGTTGCTATAAAAAAGAAAATAGAAACAGAGGAAGAGTTAAAAGATTATGATGTCTTTGTAATCTGCGTTGATAATAAAAAGGCAAGAGAGCTTATTTTCAATTACTGCAATAAAAATCCTGATAAATATTTTATTGATCTGCGTGCTGAAGGCAGGGGAGTAGCTGCATTTACAACATGCAAAGAAAACACTATAGAAAAATTATTAAAAACATTGCCGGATGATGATGAAAGCGGCTCTTGCCAAAGAAAGGCTGATAAAGAGCAAGGCATTTTCCAGTTAGGCAGCGTTATTATTGCAGAGATAGGCGCTCAACTCTTGCTTAATAATTTAAGAGAAGAAATAAACCCGCCAAAATTTATCCAGATGTTTTAAAGGCTAAAGAGCAGGAAAGTAATTCTAAAAGAGGTGCTCCCATGAAAATACCATCATTAAAAGAGCAGGTTTTTGGAAATGATCTGAATGAAAGGCTGAACAAAAGCAGGGGAAACCTTAATAATGAAATCAGGCAGAAATGCATGGAATTATTGAAAAAGAAAAGGGAAGGCAAGCCAATAGAAAATAAAATTATGGTTTAAAACTAAAATATTAAGGCAGTTAAAATGGCATCACAGACTGGAGTTGATAATATAACACCTGCCCTTTGCCACCCAGGATAATCTTCTATTTCAGCGAGTATGAACTCATCTCCCATAAGATGAATAAGTTTACCAGCTATTTTACTTAATTTAATTGGTAATTCTATAAGTATATTCTCAAATTATTGTCTTTTTACCTACTACAATATCGGTCTTTTTTAAAACGAATTTCTTTGATTAATTTTTCTAATTCTTTATTTCTATTGTTGATATTACGCATATCTAAAGCTTTTCTATCTTTTAAACGTAAAGGAAGTATTTTTTTCATATTTCCTTCAATAACAATAGGAATTATTCTATCTTTATCTTTAGAAGATAAATTTGAAAGAGCTTGTTCAACTTCTTGTCTTACCCAATCTGACTTTCTTATATTATTTGAAACAATAACTAAAGTTAACAGACTATTTTTAATAGCTTTTATAATTGAGGATTCTAGTATTTCACCCAAATGAAGGTCATTAACATCCAACCAACAATCAATTCCTGCTTTTAAAAGACCATCTCTCATCCAAGTTGCTATGTAATTATCTTTTGATGAATGACTTATAAATACATCATATTTATATTTAGACGAAAATAAATTGTTTTGCTTTGAATTAAAAAGTACAATCTCACTATTTCCATAGTCATTGTCTTTAAATGATCTATTAAAAATAACTTCTGCAATTCTTAAATCTGCTTTATTATTTTTAAACTCATTAACAGCTTCATAACCCTTAAATCCACAAATTTGGTCATTATCAGTTTTTAACTCAAAAGAAATTTCTTCTTTTTCATATTTTATTTGAAAAACATAGAAATAATATGTAATTCCTTTAACAATGTTTTTTACAACACCTATAAAATTAATTGATGAGGGTTTTTATACCGCATTTAACTTCATCGTAATAATATTGTAGAATATCTTCGAAATTGTGAGGGTAAATTTTTCTATTTGGCACATAAAATGGCGAAAGAGATTGTAATATACTAAACCCTTTTGTAATTAAATGTGTATCCTTTCTTTCAATTAGAAGAACATCATTATTTTTATTAGTTATAACAAAGCTAAATTGAATAATGTCTAGATTTCTTTTTTCTTTATCGCTTAATCTCTTACAATCTGTTGACTTAAATAGTTGAGATAGTGAAATAATTTTTTCTCTTTCGAAAAATTGAGCTATCTTTTTAGAAAATAATCGATTGTTGATTTTATGAATATATCTTTTGGGATCTGCTATTGATTTTCTCATAGTTCTACTTCTTTTATATATAAAAGACCAACACTAATTATTGTATACTCACTTCCATTTTAATATTACCACCATACCTCAAATTGCTTAAAACCTCAACAAAAATAGACACAAAAAGCCAATCAGATGAAACCCCTTTGGTTTCAAGCTTCCCGCAATTAGGACAAGATGCCAAAACTCCTTCACTCTGTTCACTGGCAGGCTTTTGTAAACGTTTGTATAACTTATATAGTTGCAAAATCTGAGCAGTTCACGAGTTCAGCAAGTTTTGCTCGAGGGGGCGCGAACAGGGAACTCTTCCTTTATAAAATTTCCCCCTTTTCCTATTATTTAGAGTTATTTATAACGGAAAAGGGTCGGGGACGATACCCCTAAAACTTTATAAATCCAGCCTCCCCCGTTCCTCCCCGCTCTGAGTCTTGTCTATACTTCTATTCTCAGCCACTTCACAAGAATGAGAAGTGGCTTTCAACAATTAGATTGAGAGGCGCGAGGTAAATAAAATGATAGGTAGAATGGAATGGACAGATTGGGATAAATTGGAAACATCAGAAGATAGGATGCAGCAGGATGAGCTGGAAAATAACTTAGAAACATTTGACAGGGATGAGCTTCCTGTAAGCCCTACAATAAAGGTTATAAAAAAATACTCTGAGGATTCAACACTTCCAGACTTAAGTCCGGAGGAATTGCTTGACTGGCAGGAAATGGCATATCAGTTGTTTAAAAAGGATTATGAGGCAGTAGCTGATTTGGGCAGGATAAAAACAAAGGCAAGGTTAATAGTAAAAAGTCTCAAAATAGAAGAAACAGAATACATTGATTCACACAATGAAAAAAGGACAAAATTCAGATACATCGGCGACATTAAGTATAAAATTTACACAGTAAAGCAGGAGCAAAAAGCGCCGGATTACAGAAACTTTGAAAAAATAAATGGAGTCGAGGTTGATATATCAGCATTCAATACAATTGATTTCAAAAGGCAGATGCAGATGCCAAGATTCAACAAATTCGGCTACAAGATAGGAAAGCTAAAAGAAAAGCTACTGGACGCAGTAATAGCATACTCTGTCTTTGTTGAAAGCAGCACGCCAAATCCAGAAAGCATAGAAAGAGCCAAGCAGAAGCTTTTAGCAATATATGATATCTGTAGAGAGGCAATACAAGACTATTATAGAAAATCTCCTTTCTGATTTTTTATTATAAAAAACTTCTTCAACATAGATGTATCAGAAGTTTTCCACACTTAGATGGATTACTTCAGAGGATATAAAAATGACAGATGGAAACAAGCCAATAAAGAAGTTTAGAGCAGCAGGTGTATTAAGCGTTGCAGTATGGGAAAATACAGGAACCAGCAAGAGAACAGGAGAACCAGTGAAATTCCACACAATATCAACAGATAGAAGATACAAAAACAAAGATGGAGAATGGAAATCAACAGGAACATTAAGGATAAACGATATACCAAAGATGGTTTTATTGTTGCAGAAAGCCTATGAATACTTTGTTTTGAAAGACACTAATAATGGAAATGGCAACAGCGAAACTATACCAGTTAATGAGGAAGAAATAGTTGTGTAAGCTATTTCTTTTTTTATTTTTTTGCTTTCTCTGAATCCCAATATAATAACTAATATTGAGGTGGTAAAAATCAATACAAACACACCAATAAAACAGGCAAATGAAGAAACAAATAAGGTTTATTGCAGGAAATGCGGAATAGAAATAGAGCTGGATATAACAAATCCCTATGATATATGTAATGGATGCTGGGAAGAAAAAATAACCAGACCAGTAATAGAAGCAATTGAAGAGGTGGAGAAAAAGTTTAATGTGCAAATATGGGCTGAATGGGTTAATAATAAAGATAAGGAGCCTAAAAAAGTGCATAAAAATTATTAAGAATCAATAATATCTTAAAAACTAATTAAGCCCATTAGTGTTTCTCAGGTGTTTGAATGGGCTTTAGAAGTAAAAATAGAATCAATAAAAATCAATCTAAAATAATTTAGACAGGTGATTCAAAATGTGGAAGGCATTTAACACAAAAAAAGGCAGATGGGTTGAGGGATGGATAAACTATCATATCAGGGTTGACGCCTATATGTTTGACAAGGTAATGGTTGATAAATGGGGAAATAAAATTAAAAGGGCTTTTCCATTTGAGGAAATATCTTATAGAGTAAAAACAGGAAAGCAGTTTGTATGGCTTAACAAAGAGCAGGTTAATGATATTGTAAAGGCAGTCAATGAGCTTGAGCAGTCAGTAAAATCAAGAATGACAGAAAAAGAGGAAATTGAACTTGCAGTCAGAGAAGCGCAGAAAGGCAAGATAAGATAAAAATTCCATATTTATGTTGTATAAAGAGGTGGTGTTAAATGCTAAGAGAACTAAAAAAGGTGAAACTAAAAGGCAAATTATACTATTCGGATGCAAGACTCAAAGAATTGAGAAATATTAATAATCCAAATGACAGAATAGAGTTAAATGACTTTGAAGTTTATTTTTTTGAGAATATCTATAAAGGAGAAGATTTGTAGGAACTATAAATTGGAATAACAAATAATACTATATTTATAACGTTTATATTGTGCTGTTACACAGCTAAAGGTTTAAAAGGCGCTTGCTCATCGCAAGCTAACCATTTAAACCTTTCCCCTTTCAGGGTCGCTTACAGCAGAGCTATAAAAAAGAAGTCCATCTAGTTCTAGCTAATTCCAATGTTTCTTTTTCTAAAATTGCAAAAGAAATCTTGTCTATCAAGGGATAAAACATAAGGCAAAAGACAGGATTTCAGAGGTTCAAAAAATGATTAAAGACTTAAAAAGCTTTAGATATACTGATAGAGAAAGACTGGAAATAAATGAAGAAAATGAAATAGATAAAGAAGATGAGGTAAGAGAAGCAGAAGAAATAATCGGTCAGATTGCTTATGATGAGCGCAAAAAAAGGAAACAGATTATTGATGCTGAAGAAGGAGACTGGTTCAGGCCAATGCCTAAAAAGTTAGACTATGGTCATGGTATAAAAGTAATACCACATCTGCCATGGATGAGGTATCAATATACATGCCAGAAGTGCAAGTGCCATGTGGTCTCAACGCCGGGCATAAGTGATGCCATAGAAGGCTGGGAACTGGTTGTATGTAGAAATTGCGGGTACGCGTGGAAAGTGCCATAGCAATAGCAGATAAAGCGATAGCAGGCAGGTAGATAAATAGAGAGCATAATAGAGCATATAAGAATCTTAGATGCATATAGCAGGATACTAAGCAGGATAGAATAGTGAGAGGAAATAACTAAGCGTATAAAGCATAAAGCAGGCCAATGCTGACAGTTTATAGCTTGTAGTTTTTATTTAACAAATAAAATTGAGGATAAAACAAAATTGATGGTGGAGATATTAATAAATAATATAATAGTGATAGTAATAATAATATAAAAAATTAATTATAAAAAGGGCTGTTAATCACAGCCCGCCTGCTTCGCAGCCGGGCTGAAGGTGCTGGTAAAGGTAAGTGTGTAGAAAATAGGTGAGTAAAGGGAGTGAAGTTTTCGGTTTACGGGTTTAATATATAAACTGGAACGGTAAATCGAAAGCGAAATAACGATAAATAAACGTATTTGATTATAGTGTGTAAGTTAAGATAATATAAGGAGTTAGATTTGATTCGGAAGGGATAATAAGTAAAATGAAATCCCCGAATTAAATCAATTATCCACACTACCTTAAAAAGGCAAAAATGTGGTAGGAAATCTAAAAATATACAAATTGGGCTATTTCTAAAAAAGGGGGATAATGGATTAAGAATAGGTTTCTTTAGTTTTAATCGTATTTCTGATTATATTATCAATTGGAGGTATATCAGGCACGTCTTCCTTTCTAATCATTTTTTCCAATGTTCCACTATAAACTCTTATAATGGCTGGAGCATCCGGACAAGTTCCACACAGGAAAACATTATACAGCTCAACATTGCCCCTGCCAGTATGCGGGCTTTCCTGATTGAAATACTTTTCTTCTTTTATGTAAGTAAAGTTATGTTGGTGTTTTTCCATTCTTGTTCCATAGCTTCTTAATTTTTATTGCATTAAATTACGAACTGACTCGGGAATATGCGGGGATTTATTTATATCGCTGGTATTGCAGATAGTGTCTATAACGCTGTAGTCTGCAAAAAATTCTTCTAAGCCATAGATCGGATAAAAACCGCAGAATTCTTTTTTACCGCATTGATTATACCCGATATTAATCTTGCCATCTCTTATCCCTGCAATAAGATAATTAGGCTTTTTGGGCGTAATATATGGACATTTGCCCATTTTAAAAAGATAACATACAGTTTTCCACAAAAAAAACCCTGCATGCTGTAGAGGGAACGGTCAACACATCATTACCCCCCTTGGCAGAAAAAGACTGATCTAATCTGATCGCAACATCAAGGTCCAGAGGTGGAATCGTAAGCAGTCGTTTGTCCAAATCAGGCACCTTCTCTCTAGCTAACTGCCATGGCGTTTTATTCTCTTTGTAAGTATTGGGTCTATGAAGATTAAAGAATAGCTGGTAAGATTAAGCTTTTTGCATAAAGTCTAACCTGTTTTTTGGAGATTCTATCTCATAGAATTCTATCTCAATGAGATTATGGACAGTTTCAACATCGGCCTGCATTCTATGCGCTCCGGGAAATATGGTTCTGTGCACTTGCCCCGGCATAGATTCTATGGCTAATGTGTAGGCGGAAGGGGATTTGGACTGCCAGCTGCCGCAGTATTCCGATCCATTGTCCGTTTGTCTTATGGAATCAGCAGGCAGGACATTAAATTTATCCAACCAGTAGTTTATGTAGTTAGCGAATATGGTGGAATGAGTTAAGCTTCTTTCGTCGGCAAATCCTAAAAACTGGATACCACAGCTTATTTCTCTGTAGGTATACTGAACTTTTGGCAGTTTAAGCTGAGTCATTTGAGTCCAGTATTCGGGGATATCGATTAAGTCTTTGGTATCCTCACAAGCGCGTTCAAACAAAGCGAACCGTTTCTTAACTTCGCGAAGGTTGTTTTTGGTCTTATACTTTTTAATCCTTCTTCTTGAATGGACGTTGGCTTCCCGCCAAATCTTACGCATTGTTTTAGGAGACAAATTAATATCTTCCAACGCTTTTATTTGTTCGGCTCCCAGCCGTTTGTATTTCTTCTTTAATTTAATAGCCTGCTGTTTAATTTCAGGCGGTGTTTCCCTTGGTGAAGTATGAGGTCTTCTCGAACGGTCTGCTAAACCAGCATAACCATTCTCCGTAAGACGCATTATCCACTTACGCACAACACGGGACTGGTATTATATGTCCTGGCAGCAGGCTTACAGCCATGCTTTAAGGCATATTGTACCATCTGGTAACGGTGAGCCCTTTTATCTTTACAATTTCTCATAATTTGATAGTATCGCACTGGGCACATAATGATATCCTCCTCTTTATTTGGGGAAAATTTAAGGAAGATACCTTAATATATTATGTGCCCTTTTTAATTACCATTTTATCCATAGGATCGTTAATGTAGTTATCCCATTCTTTAACCCTTTGCCATTTCCGGGAGTAACTGTCCCGCGCAGGCCAAACAGTAACCGGCGCGTATTGCTCGTAATATGCGATTTCATTAGTTTGGATAGCAAGAATTTTGTCATCTATCTGTTTCTTTCTTGGTTTTCGCTCTCTTGGAACCAGTTCAGCAAACCATCTTTTAAAAAGTCTGGACTCTGTACTTATCTCCCTAAACAGATTACCGTTAACTATCAATATTTTCCTGACCCCATCCCGAAAGCTTTCGGGATGGGGTCTCTTGTCTCCTCCACCTAGGGGGTAAGGATGTATCTTACTATTTCCATATTTTCGCAACATATGCCTTGCTTTAGATTTTGTTTTATGATTTAATAAGTAATGAAGAGAATGTAATTACTCGAAAGGACGAGAAGATAGTCAAACAAAAAAACAAAACAAGGAGGGAAAAG
>JAUWOV010000066.1 GCA_030611945.1 bacterium
TGATGCTTCTTTCTTTATCTCCTTAAATATTCCCGTAGATACTATTAATATTTTCCTGACCCCATCCCGAAAGCTTTCGGGATGGGGTCCCTTGTATCCTCCACCTAGGGGGTAAGGATGTATCTTACCATTTCCAAAAAAAACTTTTTTTCTATTGACAACTAGCCAAAAGTTTAATATTCTTATACATATAAAAAAAGAGGAGATTTAAAATGGCAGAAGATAAAAGAGTAGAACAGGTAACAGTTAAGCCTGAAATAGAAACAGACAAAAAAAATATTGAAGAAGGTAAGGCGCTGGCTGTTATCAGCTATTTCTGGCTGATAAGCTTAATTGTTCTTCTTGTTAAGAAAGATAATGAATTTGTTTTATTCCATGCAAGACAAGGACTAGTACTGGCAATATTAGCTACTGTCTTTTCCCTAATCCCCATAATTGGATGGCTACTGAATATAGTTGTTGTTATATTTGCAGTGGTTGGTATTGTAAAAGCACTTGCTGGTGAAACATGGAAGATGCCTCTTCTTGGCGATTTTGCACAGAAAATAAAATTCTGAATTATTGGACTGCTAAACTTTTATAATGACTGCAAATTGGTATAATTGGTAGGGATTTGGTTTTCTTCAGGAATACCATCAGAATCATAATTGCTGCAGGGGTTACGCCAGAAATGCGGTTCGCCTGACCCAATGATACAGGCTGGAATTTTTTTAACTTTTCCTTAATCTCTTTTGATAATCCTGGAATATTTGCATAGTCTAAACCTCTGGGAATCCTTATCCTCTCAAGATCCTTAAATCTCTCTATATCCTTAATCTGCCTCTGAATAAAACCAGCATATTTGACCTCTATCTCCATCTGATTTAGCACATCGTCAGGCAAGTCAATCCCGAAAGCACTAATATCAACTTCAGGACGTCTGAGAAATTCCTCCAGAGAAACAGTTTTTTTAATAGAAGGAATATTGAGCTTTTCAAGCCTTTGATTTGTTTCTTTTGAAGGTCTTATTTTCTCTCTTCTTAAATATTTTAATCCCTGTTCAATTTTTTTCTGCTTCTCAGCAGTTTTATCAAAATCCTCTTTTGAAACAAGGCCTGCTTCATACCCAATTTTTCTTAATCGCAAATCTGCATTATCTTCACGAATAACAAGGCGGTGCTCAACGCGTGAAGTAAACATCCTGTATGGCTCATTCGTACCCTTTGTTACAAGATCATCAAGCAATACACCAATATAACTGGTAGAGCGATCCAATATAAGAAGATCTCTTCCTTTCATCTTTAATACAGCATTTACCCCCGCAATCAGTCCTTGTGCTGCAGCTTCTTCATATCCTGTGGTGCCATTAATCTGTCCTGCCGTATATAAATTAGAAACCAGTTTTGCCTCTAAATAAGGATAAATTTGTGTAGGATCCAGAACATCATGCTCTATTCCATAACCCATATGCATGGGCTTTGCCTTCTCCAATCCTTTGATTGAGTGTAAAAAATCCATCTGAATATCTTCCGGCAGACTTGTAGCAATACCGTTAGGATAGAAATCAAACGTATTCAGTCCCTCAGGTTCAAGAAATATCTGATGACGTTCTTTATCTGCAAACTTTACTATTTTGTCTTCAATTGAAGGACAGTATCGCACTCCTGTGCCATGGATTATGCCTGTAAACAGAGGCGACTTACTCAGTCCGGACCGGATAATCTCATGTGTCATTTGATTGGTATGGGTAATATAGCAGGGAACTTGTTTTCTATCTATACATCGCGTTGAAAAAGAAAACGGTATTGGTTCTTTATCTCCCTCCTGAATCTGGAGTCCTGAAAAATCAATTGTTCTTCCATCCAATCTGGGACAGGTTCCTGTTTTAAAACGAAGGAGTTTAAAGCCCAGATTTTTTAAAGAATCCGACAATTTTGTTGCTGCTTTTTCTCCCATTCTGCCGCCTGGAAAGTGTTTAAAACCTATATGAAGCAACCCGTTCAGAAATGTGCCAGGAGTAATAATCACTGCTTTGGAGAGAATGTTCCCAGAACTGGTTTTCACTCCGATAACAGACATATTTTTTACAACTAATCCTATAACCTGTTCCTCTGTTACATCCAGATTTTCCTGCTTATTTACAATATTTCTCATATAAAACTTGTACTTTTCCCTGTCTATTTGCGCACGCGAGGAACGTACTGCAGGACCTTTTGAAGAATTGAGTTGGCGAAACTGTATGCCTGCATAATCAGCGGCCCTTGCCATTTCACCGCCAAGAGCATCTATTTCCTTAACAAGCTGACCCTTGCCTATTCCGCCAATTGCCGGATTACAGGACATAAAACCAATATTATCTTTATTCATTGTGACAAGAAGCGTCTTAGCGCCCATTCTCGCACTTGCCAGAGCAGCCTCGCACCCTGCATGCCCCGCACCAACAACAATCACATCATATTTCATTTTGCCTCATTCATAATTTTCATCCAAAGATGATATTTTAATGACTTTTTTATTTAATTTATACTTTAACCTTTATTACTCTTTCCTTTTTATTATAAACTTTGCAATTTGTCTGAGAATATCGGCTCTTTTGCCAAAACCATCAAGCTTCACCAATGCTTTATTTATCAAGTCTTCAGCTCTTTTCTTAGACTCTTCTATACCCAAAAAAGCAGGATAATTAAAACCCTTCTCCCTATCCAGCTTTTCATCCAATATGTCGTCTTTAACCTGGAATGCGATCCCTATCAACTTCCCGTATTCGTACAATGCTTCCTCTTCCCTTTTGGTTGCTCCTGACAAAACAGCTCCAATCCTAAGAGAAACAGCAATAAGAGCCCCTGTCTTATGAGTGCAGACAAATTCCAGTTCAGGTAATTCAGCCTTATCCTTATCCCATGATATATCAACTACCTGCCCGCCTATCATACCAAATGTGCCAATCGCTTTGGATATTAGATTTATTACCCTTAATGCAAGCTTACTATCCTTTACCTCTTCAGATAGTATTTCAAACGCAATAGTCAATAATGCATCTCCTGCAAGAATAGCTATGTCCTCTCCAAACTTTTTATGAGAAGTCAACCTCCCTCTTCTATACTCATCATTATCCATAGCAGGCAGATCATCGTGAACTAATGAATAATTATGTATAAGTTCTATTGCGCACGCAGCCGGCAATAGTATTCTCTCTTCTTGCAAAAATATCTCTCCAGCAGCTAGCATCAAAATGGGTCTTAGCCGTTTCCCTCCTGAAAAAACACTATATCTTACAGCCTCATGTATGATCTGAGGATATTCAGTTTCCTTCGGCATATACTTATCAAGTTTGCTGTCTACGATCTTCTTTTTTGCAGATAGGTAACCTTTTAAGTTCATTTTTCTTTCTCGTTCAATTCAAATGGTTCTTTGCTTGCAACGCCATTGACATCCTTCTTAAGTATCTCCACCTTTTTTTCCACTTCTCTCAATTTGACCGAGCAAAACTTCGCCAGCTTTACGCCTTCTTCAAAGAGTTCCAGAGATTTATCTAAAGAAACACTGCCCTCTTCCATCTCCTTTACTATGTTTTCCAGCTTGCTTAGAGCCTGCTCAAATTTTAATTTTTTCATAACCTGATTTCCTTTCCATATCTATTAACTTTTTTATATCATCCGCTAAAGGCGCTATGAACTCTACGGCCTTATTTGAAATTGGATGAGAAAAACTAATTCTGTAAGCATGCAGTGCCTGACGATCAATTAGATCATTCAGCTTAAATTCTAACACTTCAGTTTTTCCGTATGTTTTGTCGCCTACAATCGGATAACCAAGATAAGCCATATGAACCCGAATCTGATGTGTCCTTCCTGTTCTTGGATGAGCGTTAATAAGTGTATCCTGATTGTAGCGTTCAAGTACGTTGAATTTAGTAAGCGCTCTCTTTCCGCCAACATAAGAAACTGCCATTTTCGTTCTATGCGATACACATCTGCCAATCGGTCTATCAATCTCGCCTTCATCCTGCGGAATCACTCCTCTTACAACAGCTATATAAGTCTTCTCCACTTTCCTGTTCTTAAACTGCTCTGCTAAATTAGCATGAGCGCTATTGTTTTTTGCTGCAATAAGAACCCCTGATGTGTCCTTATCCAGCCTATGAACTATACCCGGACGCATAGTCCCATTCAAATCCGACAGTGTTTTGCAATGATACAATAGAAAATTCACAACTGTGCCGGATACAACTCCCTGCGCAGGATGTACAATAATCCCCGCAGGTTTATTAATAGCTATTATATTATCATCTTCATATAATATATTCAGCGCCATATTCTCTGGTTTCAGCTTTATCTCAGCGTTATCTTGAAGCTCTGGGATAGTTATTAATATCTTATCCCCTATCTTAAGAAAATATCCCGACTTTGTTTTTCCCCCATTTACCAAAGCATGATTGGCAATAATCAGACTCTGAACAAAAGACCTGGAAACCATATCCAGTTTATTTGCCAGAAATTTATCTAATCGCTCCCCAACATTCTGCGCATCAGTTATAAATTTATATTCCGTATCCACAGAGCCCACGACCAGAGTTGAACCGGTGACCTCATCATTACGAGTGACGTGCTCTACCAACTGAGCTACGTGGGCATAAAAAAAGTGCCGGGGCGCAGAATTGAACTGCGGACACGCGGATTTTCAGTCCGCTGCTCTACCAACTGAGCTACCCCGGCAACTTAACCTTAACACACTTGCAATTATACAAAATTTTATATTAATGGCAAGCTTCTATTTAATTGCTTTCCCAATTTTTTTTATAGAAGCTACAAAATTCTTATAATCAATTTCAAGAAATTTCATGCTCTTCCCTGTTCTTTTTTTTATCTCTTCAATAAAAATTCCATTTTCATTAACAAGCTTTTCTCCGCGATAGACCTTGCTTATGGAACATGAAGGGGAACGCACTATGCCAATTATTATTTTATGATCTATCCCATTGAAGTCTTTCATTGTTTTTACCACGTTTTGAGCTAATCTACTGCAATGCTCTCTGAATCCTGTTATTTTTTCATACTCATCCTTTGTCATTTTAGCCCGCTTCCCAAGAAAAGAGAATTTAGGACATGGCAGCTGCTCCAACAAAACATCATGTTCAGACATTAATTCACCAAGAGCCTTTACTATATTCACATCAGGTTTAGAAAGTCCGTCTGCTCTAACTTCAGGATTTAATAGACAATGTGATACAAACAGAATAGTTTTCATATGCATTTCCCGCTCAACGGACAATTTTTGCACACTGGTTTTGTTTTGCAGTAATTCTTACCTAACTCAACTAGAAGAGCGTGAAACTCCTTATAAACTTCTACATCTTCTGGAATACTGCTTTCAAAAAATTTCTTTAATGACTCATAGTCCAAGTCATCTGTTAACTGCAGCCTTTCACAGATACGTTTTGTATAAGCGTCTATTACAAAAGAAGGTTTTCCTGCAGCATAAAGAATTATTGAATCAGCGGTTTCCGGACCAATGCCATTAAGTGACAGTAATTCAGCCCTCAGAGAACAAGTTTCTTTATTGAATAGTCTCTTTAAGCTGCCGTTATATTCTTTGAAAATGTAGGCGCATATACCCTTTAGTCTTCTGGCTTTCTGCCTGTAGAAACCTGTCGGCTTTACGTAGACTTCTAACTTCCCGAGAGGAAGATTAGATATTTTACATGGATCCAGAACATGACTACTCTTCAAATTTTTAATAGCTTTTTCTACATTTCTCCAAGCTACCTGCTGGGTAAGAATTGCACCGACAACTACTTCAAAAGGAGTCTCTGCCGGCCACCAGTGCTGCGGATCGAAATGGGAAAGAAGGAATGTGTAAAACTCATAAGGATTAAGAAGTGGTTGTCTCTTTGACAGGTTCTTCAAGTTTCTTCTCTTCAGTTTCCTCAACCTTAACTTCTACAGGAGCCTCCTTCTTAGACTCATCCTCTACAGGCTTGTTTTCTACTGTTTTCTCAACTTTTGCAGGAGCCTCTTTGGGAGCTTCCTTCTTCGGTTCTGCTTTTTTCTTCTTTGATTCTTCTTCTTTCTGTTCTTTTCGCAGAATTTCGCTTACTAATCTTTGCTTTCTTTTTATTCTTTTCTTCAAAAGTCTTATTTCTTTATTTCCTGCTACTTTTTCTGCTTTCTCTATTTTCTCAGCAAGCTTTTTCTTTAGTGTCTCTATCTTCTGCTTCAAATCATCAACTATCTTCATATGCTTACTCCTAATTGTTTTAAGTTTACTACCAGTTCGCTACATTATCATATTTCTAATTAATTAAAAAGTCCATTTTTCATCTAAAAATGCTCTTTTCGTCATGAATGTTTCTTGCAAGAAGCACCTGTCCCAGTAGTAATCCTTTTATAAATTTGCACCTTCTTACCTATCCTCTAACCATTTTTGCCCCGCATTTAGGACAGTTGACATTGTAACATGGGGATCCTGCTTGATGCGGAATTTTTGTTCCGCAGCTTGGGCAAACGCAGTTTCCGCTTGGACCTGCTCCAGGACGTGTGCCGTCCATTCTGCCGCGTCCTCCGCCTTGTCCTGCGCCAACTCCGCCTCCCATACCTCTTCCTGTTCCCGGACCCATTCCTCCTGGACCTGTTCCATCTCCTCTTGGCATTTGATCATCTCCTATGTTATTGATTTATGTTAATAAGAGAGTTTATTTTCTTCCAAATCTGTTTTATGCTTTTTACGACAGCTCCGTCTTCTGTATATTCAACAATGGACAATGCCTTCATTTGAGCTTCAGTCACCTTTTTATCGTACGGTATTGTTCCAATAAATTCAGCATTATATTCATTGGCTATCTCTTTGATTTTTTCGGTCATATCTATATTCAGGTCATATTTGTTTACCACAACTCCGGACTTAACTCCAAAGTGTCTTGTTACATCAAGAATGCGCTTCATATCATGAATACCAGATACAGTCGGCTCTGTAACAATCAAAGCATAATCAGCGCCTGTTATAGAAGCTATCACAGGACAACCGGTTCCCGGAGCGCCGTCTATTATTAACTTGTTCTCATTGATCTCTGAAGCTGCATCGCATGCTTTGTCTCTTACTAATGTAACCAGCCTTCCTGAATTTTCTTCAGCTACTCCGAGTTTTGCATGAGTCATTGGCCCAAATCTTGTTTCCGAGACAAACCATTCTCCATTAACAGCATCTTCTACTTTTACAGCCGAATCTTTACAAACAAGATAACATACACCGCATCCTTCACAGGCAATAGGATCAATACGGCATAATTCTTTTTCGAACTCGCTGTTGTAGTTTTCTATAGCCAAAAACCGACATGCGTCCTTACATCCATTACAGCCTGTGCATTTTTCCGGATCTATTTCAGCAATCACACCACCGCTAAAATTCCCTCTTTCTTTAATTTGCGGAGCTAAGAGCAGATGCAGGTCGGCTGCATCCACATCGCAGTCGGATATTATCGTCTTTTTGGCCAGAGCAACAAAAGAAGCTGTTAAAGAAGTTTTACCTGTTCCGCCTTTTCCGCTTATAATAACTAATTCCTTTGGTTTATTTGCTGTAGAAAAAGCTGCAGGCTTGGCTTTTTCTATTTTTTTATCATCTGTTTTTTTTTCTTCTTTTTCCATAGAAGAATATATCTCTTTAACAACTCTCCTTTCCTGTGCTAATTTCTCTATCCTCTGCGCAATACTCTCAAACAACTTTCTATACTGAGGAAGCTTTTCAAATACTATATCCCCTACAGAATAGACCTCTGCTATTCTCCTATCATCCGGAATCTCTCCTATAATTTCCAACTGAGCTTTTTTGCAGTATGCTTTGAGATTATCATCCATATATTCAGCGCGGTTAACCAAGACTACAGGTTCCTGATTTATCTTACGGCTCATATCCACAGCCAGTTTTAGATCATTTACTCCAAAGGGCGTGGGATCCGTAACAAGCACACACAGATCAACATCCTTTACTGTTTCCACAACAGGACATGCGGTTCCCGGAGAAGAATCAAATATATTTATTCCATTGCCGGCGCATTTTTTAACTCTTTTGATCAATCGGGGAGACATTCCTCCCTCACCGGTTTCAAGAAGCGCGTAATGGAAATCTATTGCGCCGCTTTTCCCATGTTTCAAGACCCCTATTTTCTTATTCTCTTCAATAATTGCATCCGTTGGACAAACAATCTTACAGGCTCCGCAGACATGACACAATTGAGGAAAGAACAGAACCTTATCTTTTATTACAGCTATTGCATTATAATGACATGCATCCTGGCATTTACCGCATTTAATGCATTTCTCATCATCAACACCAACAGGCGTCATCAAGGTAATATCTTCTTCCTTATCAATACGGGGCTTGAGAAAAAGATGACCGTTCGGCTCTTCAACATCACAATCAAGATAACAAACATTCCTGCCCTTTTTTGAAAAAGCAGTTGCTATATTAGTAGCAACAAAAGTTTTGCCTGTTCCGCCCTTACCGCTTGATATCGCTATATTCATAATTTTAGGTATGTTCCTTTCCAAACCATCCATCATAAAATCTCTTCAAGTGCTCATAAAATTCCTTATCTGCTGTCTCTCTTTCTACATCTTCTTCTTTAAAAGAATATTCATACCCTGCGCAATAGCTCATCAGAATATCATTGGCATGAGTTATCTTTTTAAACATCTCCTCGCACTCCTTTTTCTTATCGTCAGAGCATCTATCAGGATGGTGTTTTAAAGCAAGCTTCCTATACGCATTCCTTATCTCTTTCAACGTTGCTGTTTCTTCTATGCCTAACAGCTTCCGCGCTTCGTCAATCTCTTTAAAATTTGCCATTTTTACAGTATTGTCCACCAGTTAAACATCCAGTTTTTTCGCACAATTTATCCCATTGGGATTGTATCGTTGTAGCATGCAAAGGCTCAAAATTTCGAGCCCCTATCATTAAGCATACGAATATTGCTAGAGTAAAAATTTTAAATAGTCTCATCTAAAAAATGACCTTTCTTGTTATAATATTAAATCCTCATCTCTATTTTCAATTAACCTGCGCTCTCTTTGTAGCTCTTTCTTTAGTTCTTCCTCTGTTGGCAGGTAAAGCATATACTTTGAAGCAAACAATTGCTTGCTTTTATTAAGAACTGAGTATCTAGCTATGGCATCATTTTTTTCTGAGCATAAAATCAGACCAATGGTTGGATTGTCACCATCTAATTTGTCCACCTCTTCAAACATTCGAACATAGCCATCCATCTGGCCAATATCCTGATGAGTAAGCTTGCCGATTTTAAGGTCAATAAGCAGAAAACATTTTAGTATGTAATTGTAAAAGACCAAATCTATATAAAAATCCTCATCCTCAAAACGTATTCGTTTCTGACGGGCAACAAAGGAGAAACCTTTGCCGAGTTCCAGAAGAAATTGATGAAGATTGCTGATAATAGCAGACTCAAGGTTAGACTCACGTAGTTTCGGCGCGTCCGGCAAATTAAGAAATTCCAGAATATAAGGATCTTTAAGAACATCCACAGGTTCCAGAATATCCTTTTCTGTTTTTGCC
>JAUWOV010000107.1 GCA_030611945.1 bacterium
GAAAATATCAAGACGTCTGCCATCAGCTATTTTCGCCATGCCTCCCTCGTTTGAGGAACGTATAGTAAGAATAACAGGTAATTTAACTTCTTTCTTTAATTGTCTTATAACAGAGCTTACTTTTTCTCCAGTATGATAACAGCGCTCCAGCATATCAACACGAAGCTCCAGGATGTCTGCGCCAAGCTTTTGCGCTGATTGAGCAGTTTCTACAGAAGCTTTATTAAGCACTGCTACAACATAGGGTCTAGTTCCTAAATTTTCTGGTAATACCTTATTCTTCATCTACTTCTGCGCCTTATTTTTTACAGTATTTCAATTTTACACTAAATTTTAGTATAGATTTATATATGTTAAATGTCAAAAAATTTGTCAAGCCAAAGTAGAAATGTCCGCTTTTGTGGAAAAGTATAGAATGCAAGCATACTTGAATACAGTTTTTTGGCTTGTAAACAGTATTCAATTTCGTTATACTAGCGCAGCTTTTCCAGGGCGGTTAGCTCAGCTGGTTAGAGTACCTGCTTGACGTGCAGGGGGTCACTGGTTCGAACCCAGTACCGCCCACTATGAAAGTATCTTTAGATATCTATCGGCATAGTACTGCGCATATAATGGGTTCGGCTGTTCAGCAGCTGTTCCCCGGCACAAAGATAAGCATAGGACCAGCTATTAAAGATGGGTTTTATTACGATTTTGATAAGGAGACTCCATTTATTCCTGAAGATCTGAAAAAGATTGAAAAGAAGATGTGGAATATAATAAATAAGAAAACATGTTTTGAGCGAATTGAGATATCCAAAGATAAGGCGAAAGAGATATTTAAAGAGAAAGACGAACCATATAAATTGGAATTGCTTGATGAGATTCCTGATGAGAAAGTGAGCTTGTATAAAACGGGTGATTTTGTTGATCTCTGCCGCGGACCGCATATTGAGAACGCAGATGACATAAAAGCATTCAAATTGCTTAGTATTGCCGGCGCGTATTGGCGTGGAGATGAGAAGAATAAAATGCTTCAAAGAATATATGGCACAGCATGGTATACAAAAGAGGAACTTGATGAGTATGTAAATAAACTCGCAGAGGCTAAAAAGCGTGATCACAGGAAACTTGGAAAGGAGCTTGATTTATACAGCATACATGAAGAAGCGGGCGCAGGTCTTGTATTCTGGCATCCAAAGGGAGCTATGATTCGCAGGGTAATTGAAGATTTCTGGTATAAGGAGCATATGCAGCGCGGATATCAGTTTGTGAATATACCCCATATCTCAAATATCAATTTGTGGAAGACCAGCGGACATCTGGATTTTTACAAAGAGAATATGTATTCTCCAATGGAAATAGATAAGCAGGATTATATAATCAAGCCTATGAACTGTCCCGGGCATATATTGATCTACAAAACAAATTTGCATAGTTATAAAGAATTGCCAATACGCTATGCAGAGCTCGGCACAGTCTATAGATACGAAAAATCGGGCGTGCTTCACGGCATGCTGAGAGTTCGAGGTTTTACTCAGGATGATGCCCACATCTTTTGTGCTCCCAACCAGCTTAAAAATGAGATAAAAGAAGTAATAGAACTAGTTGACTATATGATGAAAACGTTCGGCTTTGAATATGAAGTATTTTTGAGCACAAGAGATAAAAGTAATAAATTTGCAGGAAGCATTGAAGACTGGGAGAAAGCTACAGGGACACTTGAAGCGGTATTAAAAGAAAAGAATATAAAATACGAGGTTGAAGAAGGAGAGGCCGTTTTTTATGGTCCGAAAATTGATGTAAAAATGAAGGACTCTCTTGACAGATTGTGGCAGGGTCCAACAGTACAGTTTGACTTTAACCTTCCGCGCCGCTTTAATGTAACTTACATAGGAGAAGATGGAAAAGAGCATTATGTTCTGATGGTTCACCGCACTGTTCTTGGTTCTATGGAAAGGTTTGTGGGAACTCTTATTGAGCATTATGGTGGAGCGTTTCCAATATGGCTTGCGCCTGTTCAGGTTAAAATATTGACCATAAAAAAGGGCAATGCCCTTTACGCAAAAGAAATGCAGAGCCTGTTGAAAGCGGAACAAATAAGAGCAGAACTGGATTGCAGAGACGAAAAAATAGGATTAAAGATAAGAGAATCAGAGCTGGATAAAATTCCTTACATGCTTATAATAGGAGACAGGGAAGTTGAAGAGAAGGTAATAGCTGTTAGAAAGCACGGAAATAGGGATTGCGCGGGAATGGATATTAAACAATTTATAGACCGGATTAGTAAGCAAATAGAGAGTAGAAAATGACAATAAAAAAGGAAAGAGGAAGATATGAATGAGAAGGTAGAGGTAAAGATAGGTGAAAAAGATTTAATTATAGAGACAGGCAAGCTTGCAAAACAGGCGGATGGAGCTGTTACAGTTAGATGCGGGGATACTGTTATTCTTGCAACAGCTGTTTGCTCTAAAACAACCAGAGAAGGGATGGATTATTTTCCATTGTCTGTTGATTATCGAGAAAAGACGTATGCTGCAGGGAAGATTCCCGGAGGATTTTTTAAGCGGGAAGGAAGACCGACAGAAAAAGAAATATTGACTTCAAGACTGATAGACAGGCCAATAAGACCTCTTTTCCCTGATATGTTCAGGAACGAGCTACAGGTTATGGTAAGCGCCTTGTCTGCTGATGAATTTACAGATCCTGATGTTCTCGCAATAGTTGGAGCTTCGGCAGCGCTTGGAATATCCGATATACCTTTTTTTAAACCAATTGGAGCTGTAAGGATAGGTAGAATCAATGGTGAATTTATTATTAATCCATCATATGAACAGGTTGAACAGAGCGAATTAGCTTTTGTTGTTGCAGGAACAAAGGATGCAATAACAATGGTAGAAGGGGACGGAAAAGGAGTATCGGAGGAAGTCTCTTTAGAGGCTTTAAAAGTAGCGCATACACATATCGTAAAGATTACGGAAGTGATTGAAGAACTAACATCTAAGTGCGGCAAGACCAAGCGTACAATTGAGATCATGAATATACCACAGGAACTGGCGAACGCTGTAAAAGAATTAGCTGTAGACAAGATATTACAGGCTAACAAGATGACTGACAGATCCGAGCGCAGAGATTTTCTAGGTAATTTATTGACTGAGATCAAGGGCGAACTTGCAGAAAAATACCCGGAACAGGAGAACGCAATATCTTACGTTTTTGATAAGATAGAGAAAGAGGAAGTAAGAAAGAAAATTTTGGATGATGGGAAAAGAATAGATGGCAGGTCGCCTGAAGAGATTAGACCTATTACCTGTGAGATTGGTGTTTTGCCGAGAACGCACGGCTCAGCGGTTTTTACAAGAGGAGAGACACAGAGTTTAGCAGTAACAACACTTGGCACATCCGAGGATGGACAACGCATTGATGGGTTAAGAGGGGACTCTGAAAAAACATTTATGCTGCATTATAACTTCCCGGCATTTAGTGTTGGAGAAGCAAGACCAAACAGAGGTCCAGGCAGACGGGAAATAGGTCATGGCGCACTTGCCGAACGCGCTATAAGACCGGTAATGCCTTCTCCCGAGAAATTTCCATACACAGTAAGAATAGTATCGGATATTCTGGAGTCAAACGGTTCTTCTTCAATGGCAACAGTGTGCGGGGGTGTGCTTTCTCTTATGGATGCCGGCGTGCCGATAAAAGAGCCTGTAGCAGGAATTGCAATGGGTTTAATAAAGGAAGAAGACAAGTTTGTGGTACTAACAGATATCAGCGGAATGGAGGATCATCTGGGGGATATGGATTTTAAAGTTACCGGTACCAGAGGTGGAATAACAGCTTTTC
>JAUWOV010000086.1 GCA_030611945.1 bacterium
TCAAAGAGCATGGATAACTCTTTTACCTTACGTCTTATTTTCGGATGTTTTCTTTTACTCTTCACAGTCTCTTCCCATAAAGCCTACATAATTGTAGGACATTTTGCCAGACAAATCAACTGTCTTCTCATTGACAATCTCGTTGTATTTTTCTGATAAATCAATTATAGTTACCCCAATAGTATAGAGATATTAAATGTCGCAGGACCACGAGAAAGCAAAAGTCAACTAAAAGACTATCTTGGTATTTTGTTAAGAATAACATGTATAAATGTATGGGTGAGAAAATGCAGGGTAAAGAGATTACACCTAGAGCAATAGGTAAAATTAAGAAAGGTGTATATTATATTCCGGATTGTCCGGATTATGAACCACGGATTAATATCCCTAAAAAAGTCCATATAAAAGAACCCTTTACTGGTTGGAATTGTCATAATTGTAAGAATCTTGAAATTAATGTTAGCTATAAATAAAAGTGGTAATTTACTTTCTAACAAGATAAATGTATAGAAAAGCTAATAAGAGAGTATCTCATGAAAGATAGTAAATTTATATTCCAGTCCATAGGAATTATCCATTCTCCACATAAAGAAATTTCCAAAATCCCGATACAACCTGTTTTTTGTAACGACATTGAAGGCACAGTTATATTAAATGATGAATATGCTGACGGATTGAAAGATTTGCAAGGATTCTCTCATATCTATTTATTTTATTATTTCAATCGTTCACAGAAAACGTGTTTGCGTTTAAAGCCATATCTGTCAGATCATGAACATGGTATTTTTGCTACACGCGCTCCACACCGTCCCAATAAATTAGGAATGAGTCTTGTGCGATTGGATAGAATTGAAGATAATATTCTTTACGTCAGGGATCTTGATATATTGGATGGCACACCCTTGCTTGATGTCAAACCATACATACAAAGGTTTGATTCAAGGGAAGATGTCAAATCAGGGTGGCAGGACACTGTCTTAAACGATGTTGCCACTGTGCGAGGTTTGAGAGATTTTAAGAGACAGAAAGGGAAATGATAAAAGATATAATTTTTGGCACGGTCGGCGGACTCGGGTTATTCCTCTATGGCATTCACATAATGAGTGACGCTCTCCAGAAAGTAGCTGGAGATAAGATGAGAAAAATACTGGGCATAATAACAAATAAGGCTTTTTTCGGCTTATTGGCCGGCGCTGGAATTACCAGTATTATTCAGTCAAGTAGCGCAACAACAGTTATGGTAATAGGCTTTGTTAATGCAGGGCTTATGACCTTAAAGCAGGCCGTTGGTGTTATATTCGGAGCGAATATAGGAACAACTATTACCGCTCAGCTTATTGCTTTTAAAATAACTCATTATGTGCTGCCCATCATTGGGATAGGCTTTGCATTGCATTTTTTCTCTAAGAAGCGCATGCCAAAACAAGTAGGCATGGTCATATTCGGATTTGGTCTTTTGCTTCTTGGTTTGAGTATTATGACGGATACGGTGCGGTTCTTGCGTAGCAGCCAGGCTGTGGAAGATATCTTTGTCAATTTTAGCAGGACACCTATTTTAGGAGTGCTTGCAGGGATGATTGTAACTGTGATTGTTCAGAGCAGCAGCGCAACAGTTGGTATTACAATGGCACTTGGTATGGGAGGACTTATTGATATAAATGCAGCAATCCCTTTATTGCTTGGGGATAATATCGGAACATGCGTAACAGGAATGTTGGCAAGCATTGGAACTAATGTCGGAGCTCGCCGTGCTGCTGTGGCTCATGTTCTGTTTAATATAACAGGAACGGCAATAGTTTTATTGCTGCTCCCAGCCTATAAGGCACTAGTTATGTACACGGCAAATGATATTGGAAGGCAGATTGCCAATGCGCATACACTGTTTAATGTTATTAACGCTTTTTTGTTTTTGCCTTTTACAGGAGCCTATGCCAGATTAATGGGTAAAATTAAACATTTAGGGTAAATCTGTCATAGGATTTCTCAAAAAAGCTTGAATTTACGTAGTTTTGGGTAAATTAAACAAGTTCCATAGGATTCAGGATTTTGTCCCTAATTTCCTTGATTTAATAAATTCGTAGAGTGCTGTTCTAGATATTTCCATAATTTTGGCAATGGAAGACTTTGAAACAGTTTTTGATAGCAGAGTTTCGATTTCTTCTTCTCTGCCATCCAGTTTTGATTTCCCCAACGAGCCTTTTGGTCTACCAAGCAATTTCCCTTTAGCCTTTGCTGCTGCCAATCCTTGCTTGGTCCTTTCGGAAATTAGGTCCCGCTCAATCTCAGCAAAGAGACCAAACATTGCAATCATTACCTTAGTTTGCATGTCCTGTCTACCATTACCATTTAGAACAATGTTTTCTTTCACAGCAATAAACTTGTTTTTTCTCTTAATCAATTCATCAACGATTTGGATAATCTGTCCCAAGCTTCTGCCCAAGCGGGAAAGCTCACTAACGATTAACATATCGCCATGATTCATTTGTTCTAAAAGCTCAGTGATTCTGCGTTTTCCCACAGACTTTTGAGATGAGACTTGAAGCTTAATAAAATCATCAATTTTTATTCCCTGTTTATGTGCATAGTCAAGAATCGACAACCTTTGGCTATCTAAACTCTGCTTATCTGTGGACACTCGTAAATATGCTATTGTTTTCATCCTTTTCTCCGCACATGTCTAGGAAAACATAAAAATGAGTTTTTCTTTACAATTATTGTCTGCTATAATCAGACGTTTTGCAAGATATATTTTATCTATTTAGACGAACGATAAAGTAGGATTTGGATATGGCTACACACCTCAAAATTCTTAGCCAACACGATAGGATGATTTTTGAATTCCCTCCAAAATTTAATGGAGAAGATAGAAAGCGATTTTTTGCCTTGCCAAAATGGACTATTGAACTGGTGGATAGCTTTAAAACTCCCACAAATAAAGTAGGCTTTGTTTTGCAACTTGGATACTTTAAGGCAGCCAACAAATTCTTTGTTGCCAAGAAGTTCCATCGCAAAGATATGGAATTTGTTGCCAAAAAATTAGAAATTTCGCCCGAAAAAATCAATTTTAGGAAATACATAGAAAGAACCTTTGCCAGACATCAAGAGATCATTCTCGAAAGACTTGGATTCCAAAAGTTTAATGAACAATTCAAACAGTTTCTTATTAAAGAGGCTGTATCTCTATGCTCAAAGCAGATGAAACCGCGATTTATGTTTATGTCGCTGGTTGATTTTCTTAGGGGAAAAAGGATTGAAGTTCCTAACTATAATATTTTATCCGAGGTTATTACGAATGCCTTAAAACTTTTTGAAAGAAGAGTTATGTTTTCGATTGAAAAGCATCTAACTTTAGTGGAAAGACATCTTCTTGATGAACTTTTGGACATAAGCGAAGAATACCTTGCGGAGGAAAAACAAGATTTAAAAATCAAGCGGTATAAAGTCACCCTACTTAAAAAAAGTAACCAGTCTACAAAGCCTTCTAAAATAAGAGAGAACATTTATGACATGGAATGTCTTAAAGCCCTTTTCCGTAAACTCAAACCAATTATAGACCATTTGGATTTGACACCGGAAGTTATTAGATATTATGCTCAGCTTTTGATCAAATCACAGATTTTCCAAATATCTAGGAGAGAGGACAATAAATACCTACTCCTAATTGCTTTTGTTATCCATCAGTATTACAGACTAAACGATGTTCTTGTGGAGATTTTGATACAGGCAAGTCAAACAGCTATTAACACCAGCGCAAGGGAACATAAAGAAAGTTTTTACGAAGCTCGGCGATCCAGGCATCAGATTATCAGCAATGTTTCCAAGTCCATGATCAATCATATAAGTACGTTGCAGAAGATTGAAGAGGTCATCCATGGTCAGGAATTAACTAATGAAGATAAAGTAAAGATTGTAGAATCTCTACTTCCAAAGAAGAAGATACCAGAATATTCTGAGATACAAAAACAACTGACACTGTTAGAAAAAGAATCCACACGAATTATCAAAGATGATGACTATTATGATATTATGGAATCTAGATCCATAAAACTTCAAAACAGGGTTTCGGAAATTATTAAACGACTTCACTTCGACAGAGAAACTTCCGACAAAAAGATTATTGAAACAATTGAGTATTACAAAAAAAGAGACGGCCTCTTGGGAGTTGATACTCCACTTGAACTTTTGGATATCAGCGAAGAGGAGGTTGTGTTCGATGATAAAGGGAAATTAAGAGTATCTCTTTATAAAATTTTATTATTTGAAAAAGTTGCGTCTGCTATCAAGTCAGGTGCATTAAATCTACGTTATTCCTACAAATACCGATCATTTGATGATTATCTAATTCCTCAAGATGTCTGGAAAACGCAAAAAAAAGAACTTCTGGAACGAGCAGGGTTAACACGATTTGAAGATTTTCAAAACTTAGAATCTAATATAAAGCAAAGTCTTAAATTCCAGTACCAGGTAACAAATGAAAATATTAATAGGGGTAAAAATAAATACGTAAAGATTGATGCTGGAGGCAACTTAAAGGTCTCAACACCAAAGAAGGAAAAAGATACTCCTGACGCTGTAGCAAATTTGTTTCCAAAAAACCGATTCATTTCCTTATTTGAAATATTATCAACTATCAATAAAGCCTCTGCTTTTACGGACTGCTTTGAGCATTGGCAAATCAAGCATAATCGAGAAAAACCAGAGGATAAAACTTTTTTTGCTGGGGTCATTGGTTATGGATGTAATCTCGGCATCAGAAAGATTGCAAAGATTTCCACTAACATCAAACAGAATGAACTTGAAAACACAGTTAATTGGTATTTCTCTGCTGATAATTTGAGTCATGCAAATGACAAAATCTTAGAACTTATGGACCAACTACAGCTTCTAGGTCTTTTTAAGAAAGAAAAAGATATAACTCATACCAGCAGCGATGGCCAAAAATTTAATATCGCTGTCGAGTCCTTAAATGCAAACTATTCTTACAAATACTTTGGAAAAGGAAAGGGCGTAACTGTCTACAGTTTTATCGATGAAAGCCATCGGCTTTTTTATTCAACAGTCATCAGTTCTTCAGAACGCGAAGCAGCATATCTAATCGATGGATTAATGCATAACGATGTGGTTCAAAGCGACATCCATTCCACCGATACGCATGGATATAGTGAAATGATTTTTGGCGTCACTCATTTGTTGGGAATTTCATATGCGCCACGGATTAAAAAATTCAGAGACCAAAGACTCTATAGTTTTGAGAAAAGGTCAAATTTTAAAGATCTTAACTACCTAATTCTGCCGGATGGAAGAATTAACACAAGAATCATTGCGGAAAATTGGGACAACATATTACGTTTTGTGGCGACCATAAAATTGAAAGAAACAACAGCCTCTCAATTGTTCAGGAGACTAAGTTCTTACTCGCATCAACATCCGCTGTATCGAGCTCTGAAAGAATTTGGGAAAATACCTAAAACCCTTTTTCTTCTCAAATACATTGATGATCTTGAACTCAGACAAGCTATTGAAAAACAGCTGAATAAGCTGGAAAGCTCCAATAAATTTGCAGATGCTGTCTTTTATGGGAACAACCAGGAATTCCAACAGGGTACGAAAGAGGAGCAGGTTATAGCAGAAGGATGTAAACGATTGATTGAAAATGCGATAATTTGCTGGAACTACTTATATCTATCTCAACTTGTCTACGATGCTGAAACTGAAGTACAAAAACAAAATATTATTCAAACTATCAAAAACGGCTCAGTAGTTGCCTGGCAACATATCAATTTACAGGGAGAGTATGACTTTTCTGAGGAAACACTGAAAGATTCTATTGAATTTAGACTTCCAGAATTATTGGCATTGAAAGTTAGCTGAAATGGGAACGGAAAATTTTAGAAAATCCTTACAGGTCAGGGTATTTTTACTGAATCCTATGACAGATTTACCCTAAATGTTTAATTTTACCCAATAATAAAAAGAGCCAACATAATAACAACAGCCGCCAATCTCAATATTGCAAAACCTATAGATTCTTTGAGCTTTCTTAAATTCATCCTAATCTTCTCCTGAATCTCTGTGTTAAAAGATCGGCAATGATATTAAAAGCCAATGTCATCATAAAAAGAACTATGGCAATAGCAAACAAAGCGTGATAGTGATCGCCTCCTACCACTGTTTCCCCCATCTCAGCAGCAATAGTGGCAGTCATGGTGCGCACAGGTCTGAAAAAGGAGCGAGGTATAACCGCTGCTCCGCCCGCAACCATTAACACAGTCATTGTTTCACCCACTGCTCTGCCCATGCCCAAGATAATTGCAGTGCTTATTCCGCCAGCTGCGGCAGGAACAGTTATTTTGACAGTTGTCTCCCATCTGTTTGCTCCTAATGCGTATGAAGCTTCTTTAAAACTCTTGGGAACCGAAGAAATAGCGTCTTCGGAAATACTGGTAATAGTTGGAATAGCCATAATCCCCAAAAGGATAGAGGCGGTAAATGCAGTCAGCCCCACGGGTAAACCGAAAAAATTCTGCACCCACGGAGCCACAACCACCATTCCAAAGAAGCCGTAAACCACAGAAGGAATACCTGCGAGAAGTTCTATTGTCGGCTTTATAAGCCCTTTTATTCTTGGTTGAGCCGCTTCTGAGATGTAAATAGCTGAAGCCACTCCTAAAGGCACAGCAATAATCAGCGCGCCAAATGTAACCCATAG
>JAUWOV010000018.1 GCA_030611945.1 bacterium
GAAGCCTTGCCTAGCATAGCTTCAGTTTCAAGATTGGAACTTATAACCAAAGCCAGAGACAAACATCTAGGATTTTATATAAAAACAGTTGGCGGGAGAATAGAAAAATCTCAAGTAACAGGCTGCGCTGATGGAACAACAGTAAGGGTTGAAGACCTGTTTTTCAACACACTTCCCAGACGCAAGTTCCTGAAATCAGAAGCAACAGAGATGTCGCATATTCTGAATGCTGTAACATTTGAAGCGCTCGCTAGGCCTGCTATATACTTTAGGCTTGTTCATGATAGACGTGAACTTATTAATATAGGGCCGTCTCAAAATCTCTTAAAAAGAATAACATCCCTTTTTGGAGAACAAATATCAAATAATCTGCTGCCCATAGAAGGAGGAAACGATCTTTTAAATATCTACGGATTTATTTCCAAACCAGAGGAAACACGTGCCAATAGAAACAACCAGTTGATATTCATAAATAAACGATGCGCCCATAATAAATCTATATCTCACAGCATATACGAAGCCTATCATGCACTAGTGCCAAGAGGCAGATTCCCGGTAGTCTTCATTTTTATAGATACACCCCCTGCTGCTATTGATGTGAATATCCATCCTACAAAGGATGAAGTAAAATTCTTTAAGGAAAATATTGTGCGTACACTGGTTAAAGAAGCAGTAAAGCAGGCTTTAAGCAGTTCTGATTTAAGTCATGGACTTTTTCTGGAGCATGAAAAAACTACTGAAACAGAGCAAGAACATGAAATTAAAGAGGCAATAGGCAAGTACATAGTCAAACAAAAAATGGGAGAACAAAAAGTTCCTGAATTTAATTTCTCAAAAGTAAGTAAAAGCACCATTCCTCCAAAATATATACAGGTTTTTGAAACATATATAATTACGCAGTTTAACGGGCATGTTGTAATTATTGATCAGCATGCTGCTCATGAGCGTATTGTTTATGAAAAATTAGCTAGAGATCAGTCTCTTTACAAGGTAGAATCCCAGGGGCTTTTAATTGATGAAACGCTTAATCTCAGTTACAGGCAGGCAGTAATACTTGAGAAATATTTGGACTATTTTAAATCCCTTGGTTTTCAGATAGAACCTTTTGGGAAAAATACCTTCAGTATACATTCAATACCGGCGATTTTAAAAAAGGCTAATCCTGCGCAGGTGATTTCCGATGTTTTGGATGAGATTATAGAGAGCGAAAAAGCTAAAACCATAGGAGACATAACAGAAGAATTGATAAAGTTAATAGCGTGTCATAGTGCAATTAGAGCTGGAGCTAAGCTTCGGAAAGAGGAAGCAGAATCACTACTCCGTCAGCTTTTCAATACGCAAAAACCCTACACATGCCCTCACGGAAGACCTACAATTATCAAGCTGTCAAAGCATGAATTAGAAAAAAAATTCAAGAGAGTTTAGTCAACCTTTGGATATTCAAAACAAAGGTTATGACAGTATTAAGACCTTCCCAATACTTAAGGTGCTTCTTATAATATTGGAATTCATTTCCTTAGCTTTTAGTTTTATTTGTTTCACCTTGAGTATTTGGGAACAAGTCTGGATATTATAGATAAATTGAACAAGCGAGAACATCTGAGCTTCGCATTCAACCTCAACAGCCAATTTTTTATATCCTTCCTTTTCTCCTGACTTATCAGTGAATGACACAGGCTTCATATTCAAGATACGTACATGATTATTTCTTGCAGCAGATTCTATTTCGCGGAAAATTTTGGCTATCTCCTTTTCATCAGAGCCTTTCCGCTTCACTCTATCAGCATAAACCTCATACTCAGAGAAAACTTTTTTCCTGTTTTTTACAGCTCTAATATTCTTCGTTAAAATCATTCTCTTTATCTGAATTTCCTTATTCGCCTTTACCCATTTCTTGGCTACAGGTTCAAATATAAAATTATACAGTAATGCGCATGCAATAATCGCCGCGCAAAGGTAAAAAACGCCTTTCTCTCTCTTTGAAAGCGCAGCCATGGATTTTATTAACATTATTTTAACTCTCTATTTCACATTGAATGTAAAAATCCGCAACTTCTATATTGCGAAGCCGTCGCATGTTAGAAGATTTTAATTGAACATTCTTGAAATAAGCCGACTTTTCCAGTATATCTATGAGCCCTAACGCATCGGATAATGCCTTAGACTGCCCTTTTATTTTAAGAGTATTGTTGAGCTGGTAATCGAGGGTTGAGAAGGAAATAGTATCAGGAATTATCTTATGCAGTTCATGCAGAATATCCAAACATGAGTTTTTAGTATTTATTTGTTTCTTTATAACACGCAGCCTTTTAGCGCGCTTATTAACTTCTTTGGCGATCGGATTAGTCTTCTTAATCTCTATATCCAGCCGTTTCAGGGTATTCTGTTTGTCATAAATGTTTCTCATAAAAATACCTAAAATAAGAAGTAATATACCAACGCATTGAGAGACTAGAACAAGATAACGTTTTCGCTTTTCTCTGATTCGCTTCTGCGTTTTTATTTCATCCGGTAAAACATTAAGCAGAACATTAGGAAAGTTCCCAATCAAGCCTATAATTGAACACAAAGAAATTCCACATTGATTTGCAATAGAAAATTTTTGTTTATGCAATGTTAAGTTTCCTGCAGGATTAAATATTTCCACAGACATGTCAAAACTCTTGGACAAATTCTCCTTCAGTTTATTATGAACTTTCCCGCTTACAAAAATGCCTGTTATCTCTTTATTTCGTCCAGAGGACGATTGTCCTCTGGACAAGTCCTTGTTATAGGAATTAAGAGACTTTGTTATTTCTTCTAAAAGAGATTCCTGCGTTCTGTTCTCAGGCAGAGAAACATTCCTCGTCCAAACTAATTCTCCGTTAAATATAACTTGAATATCAACTGAGAACATATCTATATCAATGAAGGCAACCGGTTGATTTTTTCCAGGATGTTTTTTGATAAAAGCAGAGGCTGCAGCTTGAGAACTTAATTCAATGTATTCCGGATTTAATTTCAGGTCCCTTAATAACTCAAGCTGCTTGTTTATAACATCCCGATGAACAAGAACTAGCATTACTCTGGAATAACCATCCTTATTGCTTCCTATAACCTTAAAAGCTGTAACAAGTTCCTCTTTAGAATACGGAAGCTGTTTTTCAGCCTGGAACTGAACCATACGCGCTATTTCCCTTTTACTAACTGACGGCAGGTTTAAATATCTGATTGTTACAAGACTCCTCGGAATACAAGCTATAACCTTTTTAGGCTTGATCTTTAGTTTATTGATCATATGCTTAAGCTTTGCTGACTTTTCATCATCACTTGTAGCTTTCTCTGCTGTAAGAGATATAATTTTTATTTCGGATTTCCTTCCCTCCGGTATGCCTTGAATAACTTTTATGCTGTTTTGCCCTATTTCAATTCCTGTAATTACACGCCTTTTCATTAAGTTAGACCACAGACGACAGACCATAGACCGTGCCTTCGCATAAATCCGAAATCCGAATATCGAAATCTTTGAACAATGGGTTTCAACCCCTTGTTTCAACTTTTTTTGAGCATTTGTATTTTTGCCATTTAAGAAGCATAGCACATAGTAAATAAATCCTCAACAATGTTTGAAATAGCTTATGGTTTCTGATAGAGTAGAGTTAAGAAAGATAGAGCGTTTTCAAATTGGAGGTAATTCTTATGGAGAACATAATTGTAAGAGTAGAGATATTTGAGGAAAACGACCAATATGTTGCCCTTTCTCCAGAACTAAATGTTTCAAGTTTTGGAGATACTCCTAAAAAAGCTAAAGCAAGTCTGTCTGAGGCAATTTCTCTATTCGTTGAAGAATGCGAGAGAATGGGAACCTTGAATGAAATTCTGGAAGAGGCAGGTTTTACCCATTTTACAAATCCAGTTCATGAATGGGTAGCTCCTGAACCTTTGGCTATCGAAGAACTTAAAATAGAACATGTTGCCGTCTGATGGCAAAACTTGTTCCCATTGATTACAGAAAACTTATAAAGATTTTTGAATTGAAGGGATTCAGAATCAGCCGTCAAAAAGGAGACCATATCGCAATGACTAAGGCTGAGATAAAGAGACCTCTAATAATAAAGACAAGTCCCAAGAAAGTTTCTGTTACTCATATCAGAACTAACATGACTACAGCTCAAATGAGTCGTCAGCAATATTTTGAGTTCGTGGAAAAGGTTAAATAAGCAGCGAAAAACAACAATTGTATTATGTTATTTTAAAGTACAGCTTTAAATTGTCATAGCGTATTAATAATCTGCATAATTTTCAGGAAAGCTTTCTTTTTCTCTTTAGTAAGATTTTTCTCTCCTCTTTCAATCGCTCCCAAATATTTATAATCCATGAAGCAGGATTAAGGATTAAGTTTATAAGGTCTTTTGCTTAATTCTTAATCCTTATGACTTGATACTGAAATATTTATCTATCAGCTTTTAGACAAACGAAGGATTTCTTTTATGACTTTTGAAACTATCAGGAGAGTTTTGGTATCCAGCGAAGTAAGCAATCTCATAATCTCCGCTCCTAGCAGTTCACTCTTATTAGCGGTTCTTTTAAAAGTGTCAAAGATAAAAAGTTCCGAGATATTTACTTGCAGCCCTTTAGCAATTTTTTTAATAGCGCTAAGGGAGAGGTTACGTTCACCCCTTTCTATGGCACCGACATATGTATAATGCATATCTGCTTTTTCAGCCAATTTTTCTTGGGAAAGTCCTTGAGCTTTTCTCAAACCTCTTATCCTGTTCCCGAATTGAAAGAGTAACTTGTCCATGAATTCACCTCACAAAATTATTATAAAAATTAAAGGCATATATTGACACAGATGATGTATGGTAATTTCTGCTTGACCAAAGACTATGTGTAATATATTATTGGCAAATAAAGACTATGTGTAGTATAAATTGGGAAAAAATAATGACGCAACCAAAAAGGAAACATCATGACCCACAATCAGCCGTAGCAAGTGGGAAAAAGAGAATACTTTATATTGACGATGAGAAGGATTTCTTGTTGCTCACCAAGATCAGGCTGGAAAGAAGTAGAGAGTTCGAGGTCATTACCACTACTGACCCTAAAGAAGGTATGGAATTAGCCAAAAAACACAAGCTGGATTTAATTCTCATGGATGTCATAATGCCAGGGCTGGGAGGTGGTCGAGTAGCAGAGATTTTGCTTAGCGACGTACAAACCAAGAGTATTCCCATCTTATTTTATTCCGCTTTGGTTAATGATATCAGCACAGAGAATGGGAAATTACGGAAGATAGGCGGGCGGGATTTTATATCCAAAACTGTGGGCTACCATGAACTTGTAAGGCGTATCAAGGAGGTCTTGTGCTAGCTTGTGGAGGATGTAAGAAAAAGAGCAAGCGGTGAGGTAGGAATAATAAGAAATGCAGACTTGCAAGAGGAAAGGTTGTTTGCCGAAATGTTTAGACAAGTTTATGAGATGTTCAAGAAATTAAAAAGGATCAAGGTTTCTAAAAGACCGATGATTTGTCCACAATGCAGGAACAAAAATACATATTTAATGAAAAAGGAAAGCAAAGATTGGGAAGATATTAGTTTCGCATGGTATGGGTGCCGGGATTGCAGCCATAAATTTATAAAAAAAGTGAAGGAATTGAAGAAAAATTTAAGACAGTTTCAAAAAGATATTCGTAATAGAAAATATGTGGAATCTGCGCAATGAGCGGTAATTTTGAACTTTTCTATATAATTGTGACAAGTGCAATTGTTATTTTACTTCTTTTTTTAATAGTAAGTTTGGAAATTAGGATGCATATAATTATGAAACAGCTTGAGAAAATATCGGGAAATGCTACTGAGTTTCTCAAGTTTGGGCTTACTCATTTCTCCAAGAGAGGCAAGAGATAAAGTAACGATGCAGTTATCCAATGGTAACTCAGGAGGGCAAGGAAATGAAAAGATATACAAAGCAGTAATATAGAAAAAAGAAAATCACTAGAAAAATTCAAAAAGTGAACAAGGGGCTTCAGCCCATTGTTTTAGCTTTCATGCCAGTATTTTATCTTTATATTATCTTCTTCTCTTTGCAAAACAACATTCACTCTTTTTACAAGCTTACTATTATTTAACACACTTGTCACATTTGCTGTAAAAACACTTGAATTTACTGTCAAGTATCCTGTTTCTATAAGAGTGGTCAATATGTGTACCTGCGTAGGCATCAGTGGCTGATAACTATTTAGATTCGAGATAATACTCTCAATTGTCTTGAAAGAATATAAATCCTCTTCTCCTCCATCCTGGCTTCTGTAGCCCAAGATTTGCTGCGCGAGCGTATCATCCATGCCAAGGCTCATAAAAACTTCTTCCCCCGCAGTGTTTATATTAATCTTCCCATCTCCATAAACTGTGATATATGGTTTCAGCTTTTTAAATATCTCAGCAGTAATTCCCCTTATCAAATACATCTCCTCCAAACATTCAATCAAATCATTTTTACAATGATAGGGCGCACTTAACCCCTGATAGAAATCTTCTTCAGCATTCCCCACCCCAGTATCTGAATCAAGCCAGTCAACAATATAGTCTGCAATTTTTGTATCTATATCAAGTATCTCAAGAAGTTTTTTTATCTGGCTTAATCTAATTTCATCTTGAACACCATTTTTAGCAAGCTTATTAATATTTATCTTTCTCTCCTCGTCAATCATCCCATATACGCTAGTCATGTCTTTATTATCATCTTCAATCTGATAACTAACTGTAAATGCGCCATCTCCTACACCTGCATTCTTAAATGCTTCAGGATTACTGCTCCATGAATCATTAAGAGAGTCGTAAGTATTCTCCTCTTTGTCTCTATTTAATTCATAACAGGCTCTCTTGATGCCTGCCTTGCATATATATAAATTCTTGAGACTGCTGATATGATACTTAGTAAGCTTTATACCAACAGCTGTGTGATGAGCAAAACTAATTGCCAAAAGAGAAAGAATAGCCAAAATCCACAAGGTTATGATCAGGATAGAACCACGTTGCATATAGGCACATAGGCACATAGGCACATAGTTTTTTGAAGAACTGGATAATTGCTTTCTTTGTGCCTTTGTCACTTTGTTACTTTGTGCCTTCTTTTATATCCGTATCAAATATTGGAATTTCTGTTATTGCTTCAATAACATCATCCTCTTTACTCTTAATTGACAATTTCACCGCATACGGCAGGCTGTCTTCTTTCCATGAATCCTTCCATTCTTTCTCTGAATTACAATAAGAAAAAACCAGTTCATGAACGTCAGGAACCAGCTCCTGTTTCCTAGCTTGCCCTGTTAAGCTCTCAGGGTATGTCTGTGCGTCTCTTATTATCTTCTCATCATCTAAATAATACATAACCTTATAAATCCGACTTATTAAATTCTTATCTTGATACACATCTTTTATTACTGGCATTGAAATACTGTCCTTTTCTCCCTCAAACTTAATCTCAGAGAACCTAGCCACGTTTCTAATGTCTTTTGTCATCCTGTTAAGCGCCATTTGCGAAGATTCAGGGAAACGTGTTTGGGCATCACCTTCATTCCATACCTTGATACCTGAATACAAGGTGCTGTATACTGCGCTGACGATTACAGCAAAGATCAGAATTGCAATTAAGAGTTCTAATAATGTAAAGCCACAGGTATTTCTAGACACAGAGCTTGGGGAAATCCGAAATCCGAAATCCGAAATCCGAAACAAATTCAAAACTCTAATTTTCAAAATCCCAAACATTGTTTTGAGCATTTGTATTTTGGTAATTCGATATTGTCTCGTATTTCGTGCTTCGAATTTGTCACTTCTTTTCAAGATATGTTATCAAAGTTAATTTCTTTTCAATATTATTCTGATCCCATGACACACTCAATACAGCTTCACTCAGGTCGGTATGTTCAATAACATTTGTATCCAGTTTCCATCTGTATTTCCCATTCTCTCCGTATGCAGCTTCCAATCCATTCTCTATATCCCACATCTTTCTTTCCAAATAAAAGCCGGCATCTGCGTAATTTACAATAGCTTTTGTCCCATTCAAACAGCTAATAAATGAATGTATGATAATTACTAAACCAAGGGATAAAACAGCTACTGTGATCATTACCTCAAAAAGAAGAAAGCCTTTTTTATTCTTTCCGATAGTTAAATATTTTGGCATAACCCGTGGTCTCTTTATTGGTTACTGTGTAAACTTCGCCATCCGCGCCTGATACATATATTGTTAGTTCATCAGCTCTTCCATCTTGATAGAATACTGTATACGGTTTAGTACACTCCAGAAGTATATTGGGAGAGAACCTTCTTTTTCTACCAAGCTTGTTATTTAATGTGGTAAATTTCTCTGGATTTAATGGATCTTTTGCTATGCTGACCCAGTATTCTTTACTATTAATATCAAAATTTATCCTATGGACTACCTGTTCCATAATCGCTCTCTCTTGCGCATATCTACTGAGTTTCGATATATCCCGGCAAAGGTTCCTAACCTGCAAGTTATCAAAAGTATGTCTAAATAGAGGAGTGGATATTGCTGTAAGAATACTGAGTATGCTGATAACCAGAATCAGTTCAATGAATGTAAGTCCTTTTTCTTTTGCTTTCATGCGCCTTTATTCCCAATTAGTAATATCGTCTCCTCCCCCAACTACTCCGTCCGGTCCGCAGGAGAAGAGGTCGTAATCATCGCCATGCTCTCCGGGACACTTGTACTGATATGGATTACTCCACGGGTCCGCCGGAACTTTTTTCTTAATATAGGGACCCTTCCAGCTCTCAAGGTCTGAAGGTTTTCCGCGCAACGCATTAAGCCCTTCTTCAGATGTAGGATATCTCCCGTTATCCAGTTCAAATAGCTCTAAGGCTACTGCAATATTCGCTTCAATATCCGCCTTAGCCGCTGTAACCCTTGCCTCTTTTGATCTGCCCGCAAGCCTTGGAGCCACCATTGCAATAAGCACCCCAATAATAACAACGACAAGCATAAGCTCTATCAACGTAAATCCTTTTTTTGACATATTTTTCTTTCTCCTATGTTATTTTAGTTTGTAATTTTGAAAATTTGAATTTAGAATTTGTTTCGGATTTCGATATTCGGATTTCGAATTTCCCTTTTTGTTAGTGTATTAAAATATTTATTTGGAATATTGGTAAAAGCATACTTATTACTATAAAGCCTACGATAGACCCCATAATTAGGATCATTGCAGGTTCCAGTAATGAGGTTAAGGTCTTCGTTGTTCTATCAACTTGGCGAGCATATGTATCGGATATTTTCAATAAAGTCTTCTCCAACGCTCCGCTTTCTTCTCCAACCGCAATCATGTTTGTTGCAAAATCGGGAATCCACAGTCCTTTCCCAAGGCTGGCTGCAAGTTTATTGCCTTCCGAGACATCCTTAGCAGCAATTTCTATCTCTCCGGATATAGCCTTATTAGTGATAGTATTCTTTACTATGTTCAGAGACTGCAGGATCGGCACTCCATTTTCAAGCAGTGTTGCAAGAGTTCTGGAAAAACGGCTCACTTCAATCTTTTGAACAAGTTTGCCGACCAGAGGAATTGCAAGCTTCCACCTGTCAATTATCAGACCTCCTTCTTTTGTATTCTTTAACCGTTTAAAAAGGATTATAATTAGGAACATAATAGCAATTGGTGCCCACCAGAATTTGACAATGAAATTACTTGAAGACACTAAAATCTGTGTTGGCAAAGGCAGCTTTTGTCCCATGTCTTCAAACATAACTACCAGTTTGGGAATTACAAATGTTAAAAGCACTATAATTGTGCCTGCGCCGGCAAAAAACATAAACATAGGATAACTGAGAGCCGATTTTATCTTTGATTTTATTTCCTCTTCTTTCTCATAAAAATCCGCAAGCCTCGCCAGAACGCTTTCCAGTATCCCGCCTGTCTCGCCGGAAGCTACCATATTAATATAAAGCGGAGAGAATATCTTTGGATATCCGGCTAAGGATTCAGATAAGCTCTTACCATCCTTAATATCAGCGTGTATTCTATCCAGAACCGCGCCGAGAAGAGCGTTGTCTGCCTGTTTGGATAATATGGCTATAGATTCCAGAAGAGGAACACCCGCATCCAATAGATCCGATAATTGTCTGGTAAATAAATTAATATGCTTTAAACCGATACGCTGGAAAATTCCAAGACTGGACCTAAAACCTGTTTTCTCTTTACCTGCGCCTATGGACAGGACAAAATAGCCCATTTTGTCCAGCCTGCTTAGGGCAATAGCCTGACTTTCTGCTTCAATGACCCCTGATATAACCTTTTCAGGACCATGTTTCGCTTTGTATGAGAAAACAGGCATAGTTACCTCTCCTCCTGCTGAGTTACACGAAGAACTTCTTCAATAGTAGTAATTCCCTTGCAAACCTTGTCCAATCCGTCCTGACGCAGTGTCTTCATTCCTTGAGAAATAGCTTTATTTCTTATTATATTAGCTGATGTCCGCTTTATTATGAGTTCACGGATATCATCATTAATTACCAGTATCTCATGTATTGCAGTTCTGCCTTTAAAACCTGTCCACCTACACTTCTCACATCCTTTTCCCATGAATATTTTTGTTTCCTTCGGTATTTCTAAACTTTTCTTCTGTATAGCGGAATCCTTAACAATCTCTTTGCAATCCTCACATATAACTCTCAGGAGTCTCTGCGCTATCACACACTCAAGAGATGACGCCAGTAAATACGCCTCAGTTCCCATGTCAAGAAGTCTTGTCATTGCTCCTGCGGCATCATTTGTATGCAGTGTAGAGAAAACCAGATGCCCTGTAAGAGCTGTTCGTATTGTTGTTTCAGCTGTCTCAAAATCCCGTATCTCTCCTACCATCATAATGTCCGGATCATGACGAAGCATTGAACGCAGACCTCTGGCAAACGTCAGGTCTATTTTGGGTAATACCTGAATCTGGGAAATACCCCTTAGCTGATATTCAATTGGATCCTCTATTGTAATTATTTTTTTATCATTATCATTTATTTTACTTAAGCATGCGTACAACGTCGTAGTCTTGCCGCTCCCTGTAGGCCCTGTGAGAAGAATTATTCCATGCGGTTTATGTATGACGGATTCCAAAATTTGCAGATGCCTTGGACAAAGCCCCAAAGTCTCCAGCCCCAGAAAAATATTACTGGATAGCAGCCTGATATTAACGCTTTCCCCAAAAGGCGTTGGAAGAACTGATATTCTTAAATCCAGATCAGTATTTCCAATCTTTACTTTTATTCTTCCATCCTGAGGCATACGTCTTTCAGCTATATTGAGAGATGCCATTATTTTTATTCTGGAAACAAGAGCCTCTCTAAAGTGCTTAACGGATTTAGGCACCTTTGCGTCATGCAGTATGCCGTCAATACGATATCTTATACGCAGCTCGTCTTCATACGGTTCTATGTGAATGTCAGTAGCTCTGTCCCTGTATGCTTCTAAAAGTATCTGATTCACAAACTTTATTATAGAAGCGTCCGTTGCCAGCTCTTCTATATTATCAGTGAGAGGTTCTGTCGCCTTTATTGCCTCCGTCTGAGAGGTTTGCTTCATCATTTCTTCTATAGTTTCAGCGCCAATGCCGTAATATTTTTTTAAACCTTTCATAATATCCAGCTCGCCGGCAAGCATTGGGTTGATCTTATAGCCAAGAAGCAGTGTTAAATCATCTATGAATTCAAGATTTGATGGGTCAGTTAATGCAACAGTCAGCACTTTGCCCTCCAATTTGATAGGAATCAGCTCATAGTGACAGGCAAATTTTGCAGGAACTTTCTTTATTACATCTGGGGGAATAGTAAGCTTCTTTATCTGAATATAAGAAATCTTAAGTTTCTTGGATAAAAGAGGCAATACTTCTTCTTCAGAAGCGATTCCCATTTTAACAACTGTGCGACCAAGGAATTCTCCAACTTTTTGATGCTGCGATAAAGCCTGCTCTAACTGAATATCTGAAATAATATTATTAGCAATAAGCAGCTCACCCAAACGCAAATTTTCTTTAAAAAGCATAACTCATCCTCTTCTAACTCATCAATAATGCTTTTTTATCTCTTCATGAACAGTTGTCTCTTTTATTTTACTTTCATCCAATAATTTCTTGTCTGTTTCCTTCATGACAGCAGTTGATAAATCGTGTTCTCCAGTGATTATATGCGGCGTAAGAAAAATCACTATCTCTTTTTTAATTATGTCCTTATCTATCTTGCCGAACAAATATCCAAATATAGGAATTTTTCTAAAAAAGGGAATCCCGCTGTTTACATCAGTTAACTGATCTTTTATAAGTCCTGCTATAACTATTGTAACACCATCCTTTACCATAACTGTTGTTTCTGTCTCGGATTTTGAGATTATAGGTATAGTACCCTGCTTTGCTTGGACCTCTCCTGAAACTGAGCTTACTTCAGGCTTGATCTTCATTGTAATAAAACCATGTTCATTTATTGTTGGTACAACAGAAAGCGTTACCCCCACATCAACATATGTTACACTTTCTGCAGTCTCTGTTGTGGAAGTGCCCTGTACTGTAGTAGTAGTAATATAGGGCACGGTTTCTCCCACATGTATTCTGGCTTCTGCGTTGTTAATAGCTGTTATTCTCGGGCTCTGGAGAAGATTTGTCTTTCCGATTGTATTCAGCGCCTGAATAAAAGCAGTATATTTGTCTACAGCCAGTTTGCCAAGAGAAAGGGTCATACCGGTAGAAAGATTGTCTTTTGTTGAAGACAAACCAAACTTACCAATAAATTCTGCGTTTTTGTTCTTTGAGAAAAGATAATCCCAGTTTACGCCCATTTTGTATTCATCAGACAGAGTAATTTGCACAATCTTAGCTTCAATTAACACCTCTCTTGTTCTTGTATCAGCAGCCCCGATTATTTTAGAAAGTTTTTCCATATTTGAAGGCAGGTCAGTTATAATTATTTTATTTGTAGTCTTATCTCCTATGATACTGCCGATGTTTTTTGTAAGTTCCTTTGCAAGTTTTGATTCTATGTCTTCAACCTTAGCATAATTAAGCTCAAATACTTCTGTAACTGTTGCAGCTCTAGAATCACATTCCTCAATAATTTTTGCTGCCAGTTCAACATTTTTTGGTATATCAGTGAGTATAACTTTACCTGCTTTCTGGTTTATCTGAATATGCCCTTTTCTGGAGACGATTTTTTTCAGCTTTCCCTCCATCTCTTTAGGATCTGCATACCTAAGTATAAAGGTTTTTGTGATATAAGGTTTATCTAATTCCTTAACAATTTCATCAAGTCTTGATTCTGGACTAATAACGTCATTTATAATTATTGTATTTGCCCTTTCATCAGCAACGATTCTTCCAATCTTTGTTTTCATCTGATCCAGTGATTTTTTTACGTCAATAGCATTTGCATATTTTAGCTGATATATTTTAATCTCCCTCGGATCTCTGAATTTCCTGCCATGAACCGTCTCATATTCTCTCTCCGTCATTACCCTGATGATATCGCCCCTTTTTTCATAAGCGAGGTTATTTGCCTCAAATATCATTTCAAGCGCGTCCCACGCCTCCACATTTCTCAAAAATATACTTATCCTTCCCTTCACGCTGTTACTGGCAACAATATTTACTCCGCTCTTTTTAGAAAGGAGCTTTAACGCCTCCAGAATATCCATATTCTTAAGCTCAAGAACGGTTATCTTTGAAGGTATATCAGATGTCTTCAAAGATTCTTCGGGCTGAGAAAATACGGATATTCTGAACTGAATACAAATAAATACTACCATCAAAAACAAAGCTATTTTTTTCATACGCGCATTCCTTCCCTTTTGCCTTTACAGAAACAAATCTATTGTTTCTGTTCCATAACTTAAAGTAACGCTTGATTCTGAAATTTTGCTGACTTTTAACTCTCCAACGGCACTTCCTTCGCTAAGATACAAAACACTTTTTGTTTTTTTATTTTCTATAATTGCCTGCGTCTTTTCATCCAGAACTATTCCAATCAGCTTTAGATCCTTTACAAGCTGATTCATATTTATCTTTACTTCCGGCAGAATAACAGGATTAGCTGCTAATTGCTTGAATAAGTTGCGCTTTTTTGCCATTGATGAATAGAATAAAGACGGCTTTAAATTCCGGCTTTTTAGATCAATTTGCTGCTTTTTATCTACGCTCTTCAAAGAAAGCGCTCTTGAGCTTGGAATTAATATTTCTTCCGATGTTCCGGGTCTTATCCAGATATAAGCTGTATAAATAAAAAGCATAGAAATAATAACAGGAAGTACTTGATTAATTGATATTATTGGCTTTGTTTTTAATATAGAAAGAGCTTGTTTTAACCGATCAGAGCCTTCACGCTCCTTTTTTTCTCCTCTTATTAATCTTAACAATCTATCTTCAGGATGAAAGCTATTCATTGCGCTCAATAGTTTTAAGAACAAGTTCTTTATCAACAATCTTCTTCCCTTCTATAATCAAATTCTCCAACGTATCGTGACACAACAGGGCTATTCTTCTTGGATATCCCAGAGAGTACTTATATATCTCATCCATAGCGTCATCTGTAAAGACATCTCTAGAAGTATCCAGTCCTGCCTGCCTGAGACGAAACAGAATCAGTTCATTTGTATCCTCCTGACTTAGAGGGTTGATAACGTACTTCAAACTAATTCTGTCAGCAAAATTTTTAATGTGCTTTATCTTAGGAAGCAATTCCAACTGAGCCATAATAATAAGCTGTAAAAGTTTATATTTATTAGTTTCATAATTCAAAAGAGTGCGCAAAATCTCCAAAAAAGGCAGTGACAGCTTTTGCCCTTCATCAATTAACAGAACTATTGTTTTCTCTTCCTCTACGCCTTTCTGGAACAGATACCTTTCAATGGCATCCTGACAATCCATTGCTGAACGGAGATCTTCATTTATGCCAAAACGCCTTGCTAATGAATTAAGAAATTGAAACTCTGATTTATAGTTTGGATTCAATATCATATGAAAAATAAAGCTATTTTCGTCATGAAAAGACTGCATAAGAATTCTGCTCAATGTAGTCTTTCCAACACCAACATCACCAAGAATTAAGCTTAGTCCTCTTTTTAAACGAACTGCAATCTCAAGCCTTCTTAACGCGCTGCCATGTTCCCGCGATTGATAGAAGAAATTAGGATCCGGACTCGTAGAAAAAGGTTCTTCTTTTAATCCTAATTCATTAAAATAACTCACTTCAATGCTTCTCCTTTTATCCTGTTCTGTATTTCATCTATACAAATCCCTTGTTTTCTCCACTTTCTTATTTTAGCTAACCGCTTAACTGTAGAATCATTAAAGTATCTATAGTTTAATTGAGAGGTTCGTCCAACTTCTTTTATTAAACCAAGTTTTAAATAATACTTTATTGTATAAACAGAAACACGTGTTATGCCTGATAAGTCTTTAACAAGATAAATATTTTTCATGTTTTGGTTTACTCTCTGGGCAGAGAGTAGTCTAGCAAGCAGCTCATCTTTTGTCAAGCTTTTGTGGAGGTCTAAACTTCTGGATTCTGCTATTGATAGCGCCAGAGGGAAGTTCTAGTGTATGTCGCGCGCTTTTTCCTCCAAAAGCCAGCCGAAATGGTTTTAACTGAGATATAGTCTTCACGACACAATAATTCTTATCCATAAAAATCACATCAATCGAGAATCTCATAAAACATGTATGAATAGCTCTGCAGTTTTTAATCAGCAATCCCTCTCCAGAATCAAGTTTACTACGTCCAATTAGTCCCTTGGTTCTCATTTGCCATGTATCTGCAATAACTACACCTTGTCCCAAAATCTGATTATTGCCAAAACTGGCCACTATAGTTGCCCTTCTAGAATCCGCCCTGCCTAGATCCGATAAACCATATACTTTGAACTTCATCTCTAATTTTAGTCCTGTGTCTGCCATACTAATTAATTCTAATGCTTTTTCTGTGCCTTTGTCAATTTCTACCTAGCGCTTGAGCTTTCTGCTTGCTGTTTTGTCTAATCGGGCTACACATAGAAATTCTTTTGGAACCTTATATGAAGCTAATCTCTGATAGCAGAATTTGCGTATATCATTGATATCAAAACTTGTTTTTGTTTTATTCTTCAGAACGATCCTTGCACAGGGAAGCTGCCCATACTGAGGATGGGTAATTCCATACACAAGAGATTCCTTGATATCCGGATGCTGATTGAGAACTGATTCCACTTCATAGGGAAAGACTTTCATACCTGCAAAATTAATGATATGTTTTTCTCTGCCAACAAGAAACAGAAAGCATTCTTTATCAAGTCTGCCCAGATCCCCTGTCTTAAACCAGCCGTTATGCAATACCTGCTTTTTGCTTTGCCATGGAGAAAAATATGCATCAAACATTCCTTTTCCCCTGAGATAAACTTCACCAATCCCATTATCGTCAGCATTTACTATTTTTACTTCGTAATCCGGCAGAATCCTGCCTACTGACGGCAGACCTACTTCAATAATTCCATACGCTTCAGTCAGTTGAAAACCAAATTTTTCATAAAAATCATTCGCTATATCAACAGGCAGCTTTATTGCTGTACACACAGCTATGCGAAGACAACTTAACATATGGGGAGAAAGCATCTTTGATTTTGTCAGCATATGATAGTGAAAGGGTGAAGCGTATATAAATGTTCCTCTGTGGTTTTTCAATTCCTCAAGCAGTAATTCAGGAAACGCTTGACTGCAGAGAATAATTGTTGCTCCGCGACGCAGGAAAAGGAGAATTGTTACTACAAAATGGAAGCTCATGGAAAGAACCCATATCACTATATCATTGGAAGTGATATTCAACCCTTTATCCGCAGCATTGGTTCTTTGAATAATAGCTTCATGGGAAATTACTACTCCTTTGCTTTTCCCTGTTGTGCCTGATGAAAACCGAATAAAAGCAGGATTTAATGCATAATAATCCGATGGAACCTGTTTCTTCGCTGCGCGCTGATACAGAAAAAACTCTCTTTCACACACACAATCAGAAAAAACCCGAAGACTGCCATGTTTGATACACTTTCTTTTATCAGAGAGCAAAGCATTCACATCAATTCTTTCCAGTATATCATCAACTTCATATATGGATAACGACATAGATACTGGAACAATAACCGCAGGTAAAGACAGTACAGCCAGACTAATAATAATATAATCAATACTATCTTCACATAATAATGCTATACGTTGAGCCGGCTGAATTCCGTATGTCTTTAATTCGTCTGCAACTTTGTCCACAGCAGCAAACAATTCATCATAAGAAATCTGTTCATTCCCGTCAATTACAGCAATTTTCTCTTGAAGTTTTTCTGTTTCGCTCTTTATTACATCTACAATGTTCATAAATTATATTTATTAAGGGCACAAGATATTGTGCCCCTACAGATGGATTTTAATGTGTGATCTTTTTTGGAGATAGATAATTGTCTGTGGTGATAACTTTCTTACCAGTCTTTTCTTCCAGTTCCAGTCTTGCTTTTTTGGCAATACCACCGCCTTTTTTGCCTGCAACTTTATTCTCTTCCATTCCGGTTGCTGTCATTGTTTCGGCTATCTGTCGAGTGGAGAGTTCGGCTAGCGCCGTAAAAATAAGTTCTGCTTCGCTCATGTGGTCGCGCAGGTTCTGGGTTTTTAAACCTTTAATGTTCTTGTGCTCTTTCACGGTTAGGCTTGTCCATTCCTGATGGATGATATTGGTCAGTATCGCGTATTCCTTCTCCTTTTTGATGTCATGATCTTTCCAATAGTCAGTAAGTTTGTTGCGGGTTTCCTGCCCCATCATCCGCTGCTGAATCCATTTTTTACTGCGCCCGTACTTTTGCCAAGTTTCCCTAGCTCTATCAAGTGATCTTGCGGGATCTGCCATATCCTGCATCCGTTCGTAACCGACTTTAGCAAGCCAGAGTTTAATTGGCTCTGCTTTGGGACTTGGTACAGACTGAATGAGACGAAGAAGAGTTTCTGGACTTGCAACATCGGTTAAGTATTTTTTGTCATCTGAGGCTTTTAATTTCAGTTGGTGACAATTTGTCACCGACTCACTGCCTTCCTTCTTGAGCCGTTCTTTTAATTTATTCCAATACTTTCGGGCTGTTTGATAGTCTGGTTGCTGTATCAACGCCTGTATAATGTCCACAACCGAGAAAAGCCAAGTTTTCGTTTCTTCATTATAAAGTCTACGGATTTTGAAATTCTCAAAGACAGCTAAAGTATTCTTCATAAATATTACCATACCTCAAATTGCTTAAAACCTCAATAAATTTAATTTTTGGATTTGAGTTTGACAGCCTCACAGCCTGCCTGTTCACCTAGAGACATACAGGTTCCCATAACTCTGGTAGAGCCTAATGCTTCTTGGGATACTGATATGCAACGTCCGGCGCAAAACAGATTGGAAATCTCCTGTGATTTAAGACAGCGCGCAGGAATTTCGTAGTAGTCTCCGGGATTAATGTAACAATACTGCGGACCTTTTTTTTGATTCCACAGTTCAATTGGCCATGCGCTCTTTAGGGCTCCATCAGGAAATTTTCGCGCATTTATTATATCGTTTGCGCTTAGTGTATACTCACCACAGAGCCTGGATCCTTCCCGCTCAAGAACTTCAGACGATGTATCGGAAATATAGGAATCTTTGAATAAAGGCAAAACCTTACATAGATACCCATGTACTACAACCGCATCCTTTTTTGCAAGTTGGATACTATTTCGCGCGGGAGGAATGCTGATTTTGCACAATCCTTCATCTGTATTATCTATAGGAATGAATGTTGTAAACTTAAGATAAAGTGGTATTTTTTTCTCTGCATATGCCTGCGCCAGATAATAAGGCACCTTTACTGCCGCCATATTATCTCTGTCTTTTAATCCTTTAACTCTAAATGTATATCCTGCAAGCTGGCGCTGTTTGGAATCTGACACCTGATGCTTTGCCCCGCTCAGTTGAATAATTACCCCATGTCCACTGCAGTCAATAACAGCTCTAGGAACAATGTCAAAGACACCCTTCTGTCCACGTACCCTAACAGCTGCTATAGTACTTTGTTCTGTTCTTACTGAAACCGCCTGTGTATTGTATAAAACCTCAAGATGTTGTTTCTCATTTTTGATCAGAGAACGAAAAACAGATACAAGGTCTTGCCTTGAATATGGAAGAATATATACCCTGCCCATACGCATTACTTTCTTCTCGGGTGACAGAACCTTCAGTTGAGAAATAATTTCCCTGACAATTCCTTTATTAATTGGACCCTTCGGCATATTTGTATCATTTACATATAAGCCGCAGATAAAACAGTGTAAACCAGTTACTGCTGTTCCTCCCGGGAAATTATTTTTTTCTATCAGGATTGTATGCGCCCCTTTGCGCGCAGCGCTAACAGCGGCAATGGTTCCTGCAACACCGCTGCCAACAACAAGCACCTGGCATTCTTTCTTCATATTTTCCATCATACTCCTAGTCCGGACTGCAAAGTATGTACAATTGAATCTATTTCATCCTCTTCCAACATCCCATCTAAATAAGAAAAGGTCACATTCAGCTTGCCTTGGAACTGATTGAAGAATATTCCGCATCCCGGGGGAATTGGAACTCTGGGCATATGAAAAATATTATGTATTTTTTTCTCCATAAACATCGGAGAATCGTACGCAGCTTCGCCAATATAGGAAAAACAAAAAGAAGCAATCTGCCCTTTTAATGGCAGCCGCATCAGACAGCCTAAAACAGGCAAAGGAGCAATTCGCATCAAAAGACTTGCTTTCTCAATATCTGCAGGCAAGTCTGCCTTTATCTGGTCATAGATCTGCTGCTTAATTGACTGCAAAATAACAGAAAAACTATCAGCCTCATTTGCTTTCACTTTAAGTAGGAAAAAGGACATATGATTAAAGAATACCTCTTGAGCAACTTTTTCTACCGGCCGCGTATCAATAGACGCAGGAATTATATAATCACCTGTACATATACCTCTTTTGGTAAAAATGCTGTGCAGAACCTGTATGGAAATCGCCAATGTGTACGGCATAAACATTAAATAACCTGCCTTATTATACGCAGTTTTGATAATTGCAGATGTCTGGCGCTCATCAAGCGAGATTATCTTAAATTTGAATATCTTTTTATTAGACGATGTGTCTAATGGTAAAGTACGTACTTTATTCTCTGATAATTGTAACAGCTTTCTATTCACCCATTTACCTGCTTCAAATTTTTCTTTCCACTTACATAGATGAGCTGATTCTGCGAGAGAAATCTTATTGGAATAATCTGTTTTCTTTTTCTGTTCTTGCTGCAGCATATTCAAGAATACTTCAGCTCCCCTGGCATCAAATAGACAATGGTCAAATACTACAGCAAGAAAACTTGTTTTCCCTGCATAGATAAGATGAAATGCAAGGTGCTTCCTGACATTTTTGAATGGAATGTTTATTCCCTGCTCCAATGTAGAGATAACCTTGCTGAATGTCGCATTATCGTCAAGGTGATAAATTCTAATATTTGGAGGAAGTATTTTTTCTTTGGAATAAATCTTCCAGTATGGGGCAAGATTGTAATCTCGCATTGACCTGCCATTCAAAACCGGAAATTTTTTAATGAACTTGTTCAGACATTCTCGTAATGTTGTCTCATCAAGCGCGCCTTCCATCTGCAGAACAATCTGAAACATGTTCCCGGCACCGATCTTCTTTTTGTTAATATGATTAATGGTATGAATGATCCAGTCAATACCGGTCAAATAACGTTTCATCCTAACTCATTCTGCTGATATATGATGCCAGCAAATGGATGGTTTGAAAATCTTCTTTCGTTAAGCCTGATTCAATTAACTTTAAATTAAATGTTTTTTCAATAAACACCAGAAGCTCTACAAAGCCAAATGAATCAATTCCCAGTGTGTGAAGAGGAGTGCTTGATGAGATTGTTGAAGAATCTACAGCTAAGATTACAGCAACCTCTTGAATCAATGTTTCCTCAATATCTGCTGCGGTCATTTTGTTCATAAATAGAATCCTTATATGTTCCTTACTAATTTTTCAATTTAATAACTGCCTTTTCTTCTCTACCATTATACCTGATACAACTAATTCTCTGTATCTGAGCAGGTTCAGTCTTTGCGCATATATTTATATTGTGGGGATTATCTTGAACAGGACAGGCATAACGCATCTGATTCTTTAGCATGAGCGCCCCGGCAGCGCATCCAAATCCGCTGCCAGTCATCATACTGCCAAATATTGGCGAATACCCTGAGATACAAACACCAGATTCGGCAGCCTTTTGATATTCTCTCTCGTCTCCTGTCATACCGTCGGCATCAAGAATACACATATCCTGTTTGTTTTTTTCAACACTTTTATCATTTAAAGAAACAGCTGTTATTTCGCAATATTTCTTATGGGATTTTTCCCGTGTCATCAAGAAGAATACGCTTCCATCTCCCGGCACTGCTACAGGTGTTTCTAAAAAGTTAAATGGTTTAATTCTGCCGTCTTCAGCAATTCTTAATTTTTGGCTGCAGATATATTCCATAACTGTTCCGCATTCATCAACACTTCCGACAAGAACATATTCACACCGTTCCTCATAAAGCCATGCTCGCGCAAGGATAAGAGCCTGATGAAAAGAGAACGCAAACTGAGTAAGTGTTATGGTTGGACCACGGCTTTCTAACACAGATGAAATATAGGATGCTGCGGCATTATGAACAGAATGAGAAAATGTAGTTGGAGAAGCATTCCTATCACCATATTCAAGTATATCATCCAGAAAGCGAAATGTTGTTACATGCGGACCAAATGCTGTTGAAACAATAATACCAAGAGAAGATTTCTTTTTATTAAGATTGATAGCACTATCCGCTACAGCGTCCGCAGATGCTAATACTGCCATTTTACTAAATCTATCCGCGCGACGTATTTTGTCTAGAAATCTTTTGTCTATTATTGATTCTTTCTTCACATGATAACCGGAGTCTTCAGGCTTTGTCCATCCGTGCTTCAGCGCATCATCATAGCTGCTAATTCCTCGTCCTCCGCTAAAAACAACACCTATTCCTGCAACATTCATACTCAATTCCACCTCTTTTTTCCAATAACAATCGCAGCGTTGTTGCCCCCAAAGGCAAGGGACGTAGAAACAGCAAAAGATCCTTGTATATGCGTCTTCTCTGTAACAGGTGTTATAGGTATTTCCTCATCTTGATGCTCAAAGCCAACACTTGCAGGTATCCATCCTTCCAGAAGCGCAGCACCTGTAAAAACAGCTTCTAAACCTCCTGCACCAGCAAGCGTATGCCCCGTAAATCCCTTTGTGGAAAGAACCTTAATATCCTTACCAAAAACCCTTTCCAAAGCTATTCCCTCAACTTTATCATTATCCCGGGTTGCAGTACCGTGAGCATTAACAAAACAGATATCTTGAGCCATGATATGAGCTTCAGCCAGTGCTCTGTTCAGTGCTGCTTCTAAACCTGTTCCATCAGGTCTTGGAGCAGTAAGATGATACGCATCTGCTGACGCGCCGTATCCAGCAAGATACAATACAGATTTTCTGCCTCTCTTACGAGCGCATGTTTCTTTTTCAAGCACAAGGATTCCAGCTCCTTCTCCTAAATTTAATCCCTTACGATCTCTGTCAAACGGAGCGCATAATGATTCACTAACAATACCAAGCGCCCCAAACCCGCATATAGGAATACGGTTCAATTCATCTGCGCCGCCGGCAATAGCGATATCACACTCTCCATTCATTAACCATGATAATGCTACTCCAATTGCATCAGCTCCTGAAGAACATGCATTCACCACAGTAACACATGGGCCTTTTGCTTTTATAGTATTTGCAACAGCTTGTGCAAGATTTCCTTTTAAAAACCGGTCAACAGAATCCATAGATGCCTTTCCTGTACTCCTGTACGAACGATAGAAGTCAACGTCATTCAACTGACTCGCCACAGTAGTCCCAAGACATACTCCTACACGAAAATCTTCAATGTCTTTTTTTAGTTCTGCATCATCTAAGGCTTCATCTACTGCGCACAAAGCAAGGATTAAAGTGCTCATTCTGTGTTCAAAAACTGGTTTTTTATTTGCTTGTCCGCGCTGAAATGTATCTAGTGTTTCTGTGAGATTTGCACCCGCAGCAGAAATTGCGCCCATGCCTGTTATGACTACGTTTGGTTTTTTCATGGAACCCCTTTGAAAAAAATCCGAAATCCTAAATCCGAAACAAATTCCAAATTCAAATTTTTAAAATTTAAAACATTGTTTTGGACATTTGTATTTTGGTCATTTGATATTGTTTCGTATTTCGTGCTTCGTGCTTCGAATTTATGCTTTTGTATTCTCGTATATATATTGTGTCAGAGTCTCAATTGAATAAAATATTTTTCTGCCCTGATCCATATCCTTGATTTCCAAGCCAAAATTCCGCTGTAATAGCACAACAATCTCTACCGCATCCAAAGAATCCAGTCCAAGTCCTTCGCCAAACAGGACCTCATCGTCTTTAATATCTTCAGGTTTTATATTCTCCAATGATAGACTGCTTACAAGCAGTTCCTTCAACTTGTTTCGTATTTCTTCCAATCCTTTTTGCTTTTGCTCCGCCATTTAATCTTCTCCTATATTAAGCAGTATTCAATAAGCAATATCATATCTTCTTCTTATTCGTTTTTCAAGTTACAAAAAAATATATACTGGAAATGGTAAGATACATCCTTACCCCCTAGGTGGAGGATACAAGGGACCCCATCCCGAAAGCTTTCGGGATGGGGTCAGGAAAATATTAATAGTATCTACGGGAATATTTAAGGAGATAAAGAAAGAAGCATCAT
>JAUWOV010000062.1 GCA_030611945.1 bacterium
GCCTTGGCAATTAGCTAAAGATAAGGTGCCGAATCTGGACAAGCGCTTGCTTATGATTCCTCCTATTGACCTTGATACTGCGATTAGATTAGATCAGTCTTTTTCTGCCCAGGGGGGTAATGATGTGTTGACCGTTCCCTAGGAAGAAGCAACCCAGAATTATTATCGCAAAAGAAGATTTAATGACTTATTGGAAATGGTAAGATACATCCTTACCATTTCCATGCACATATCATTTTTTATTTGCATTTTCTAATAGCTTTGCTTTATAATGCCATAAACTAATAAGCTAACTAAAACAAGGAGGAGAAAGAATGGCAAAGAAAGCAGAAGCAAAGCTCTACTCACTGAGAATAGGCAAAAAGGAAGATCACATCTTTAAAGGGAAAGGTGCAAGACAGGCTGCTTTAAAAGCTGCTTCCAGAGGGCTAAAGGACACTGACGGTCTCATTAAATTAAGAGAGCACAGCAAGAAAAAAGACGGCAAATGGAGAATACACATATTTGAAGGTTCCGTAAAGAAAATTGCTAAACCCGCTAATGCGCCCGATTGGATGCCAGATACAATAAACAAACCGGTTGCAAAAAAACTCCGCGTGGAAAAATTAGACAAAATATAATACAAATTATTTCGTAAGAAAAAAAATAGTTAGCTCCGACCAACAGCCGGAGCTTTTCTATTGGGAAAGCGTAAGGATTTCTGTACCGCTATCAGTAATAGCTACAACATGTTCAAACTGCGCAGACAAACTGCCATCAGCGCTAACAGCTGTCCAGCCATCTGATAACACTTTTGTTTGATATGAGCCTGCATTAATCATGGGCTCAATTGCTATAACCAGCCCTTTTTTTAGAGTCATACCTGTGCCTGATTTGCCAAAGTGCTGCACCTGCGGATCTTCATGAGCGCCGGACCCTATGCCGTGACCAACAAAATCTCTTACAACCGAAAAACCCTGTCGTTCAACATATACCTGAATAGCGCTGCCAATATCACCTAACCTGTTATTTTCTATTGCTTCATTAATGCCAATGTCTAATGCTCTTTTTGTAACTTCAACAAGTTTTCTTGCAAGAGAAGATATATCTCCAACAGGATAGGTAATTGCTTTATCTCCGTTGTAACCATCTTTACAAACGCCAACATCCACAGTTATTATATCGCCTTCTCTTAAAATCTCATCTTTTCTAGGTATTCCATGAACTACTGTATTATTAACAGAAGCGCATATACTGTTTGGATATCCTCGAATCCCCAAAAAAGATGGAATTGCATCAAAACTTCTAATATAGTCTTCAGCCAATCCGTCTAAATAAAGAGTAGAAACACCGGGTTTAATATGTTTGGAAATATAATCCAAGGTTTGTGCAGTTAATTGACAGCTTAACCTTATAAGTTCTATTTCTTCCGCTGATTTGTAATAAACCATAGCCTAAATACAAATTAGAAATTGTCCTTGCTCTTACTGTTCTCGCGCAATAATGTTTAGCATCCTCTCAGATGCCTTAATAGCTGCTATAATCTGATCAGAATCAACGCCAATAGTTTTAAAAACCTTGTCTTTGGCAGACCATATTATCAATGTTTCAACTAAAGCGCTTGTTTTTCCTCCTGGAGGAATTCTAACTTCATAATCAATTAATTCCGGCATGGAGAGTTTTATCCTGCTGCACGCTTTTTTTAAAGCATTCATAAAAGCATCGTATCCACCATTACCGGACGCAGATTCTTTTATCTTCTGTTCTCCGTATTGAAGGACAAATGACGCTGTCGGCAAAATTCCCTTTCCGCTTGTTATAATACAATCTGTGATTTTAACTAAACTACCTTCTCCTATTTCAAGTACATCGGCAATTATAAAAGGCAGATCCTCTATTGTGATTGACTCTTTTTTATCACCAAGCTGGATTATCTCCTGCAGGACTTTCTTCTTGTTTTCTTCAGTCAGCTCTATTCCCAATTCAATCAAATTTTGATCTAACGAAGCCTTTCCGCTCAGTTTACCAAGAGCATATGTTCTTTTTCTGCCAAATCTTTCAGGCAAAAGCGGATTTGCATATAAATTTGCCTTCTTATCTCCATCAGCATGGATTCCACTGGTTTGTGTAAAAACGTCCTGACCAACAATTGGTGTGTTTGCGGCAACTCTCTTACCTGAAAAAGTCTCTACCAATTTACTGGCAGAAACAATCTTTCTTTCAACAATATGTGTCTTATATTCTGTATTATCATGAATATTCGCTGCAATTTCACCCAAAGAAGCGTTGCCTGTACGTTCGCCTAAAGAATTAACAGTAACATGAATTGCCACAGCTCCTGCCTCAATTGCATACAGGCTGTTTGCAGTGGCAAGACCATAATCATTATGCGCATGAAAGTCAAACCCCATATCAGGGAATGAATTTACCATATCCTTAACATAGGTATATGTTGTATGAGGAGTAAGAATTCCAAGAGTGTCAGGCAGCATTATTCTGTTAACATTCATATTGCATAGCGCTCTCGTAATTTCCATAACATAATCCTTAGAATCTCTATAGCCATTAGACCAGTCTTCCAAGTAAATATTTACAATGACCCCTTTTTCTTTTGCATAATCTATTGTCTCTTTTATTTCACTGATATGCGTCTTTATATCTTTGCGTAATTGAAATTTCAGATGCTTTTCCGAGCCTTTAGTTAATAGATTCATTATCTTAGCGCCTGTTGATACTATCCAGTCAACAGACGCTTTATGATCAACAAATCCCAATACTTCAACCTTGTTTAGGAAGCCTCTCAATTTTGCCCATTGCATGATACTTGTAACGGATTCCTTCTCACCCTGAGACACTCTGGCAGACGCAACTTCTATTCTGTCTATACCTACTTCATTAAGTAACATCTTGGCAATATTCAACTTCTCACTGCGAGAAAAAGAAACACCCTGAGTTTGTTCTCCATCTCTTAATGTTGTATCAAGTATTTCAATAACTCTCTTAACTTTTCCCATATTAAAGCTCCTTATTGATTATTCCTGCCTTTGGCATCAACTTTTTTGTTGCTTTCTATTTTCTTGGTTTCGTTAACTAATACATCAAAAGAATTTCCTCTTTTATCATAAGCAATCTGTCTTTTTTTAGAATATTTTTCGTATTCCTTCTCTGCGGCTTTCATGGCAATCTGATGCGATATTTTTCCTGCATGCGTTAATATTTCTCTTTCGTTAAGTCGCAAAAAAGAATTCAGCTTACTAATCCAATTTCTCATATACATTGGAATACGTCTCATTGCCTGCCCCTCTGCAAAAATCAAATATTGTTCAACTAAATTATTTAAGGCCAGCAATTCTTTTTCGTCTAAATAGTTTTTCGCAATTTCCACATCATCTTTGCGAATTTTTACTCCCCGCCAACTTATTAATCCCATACTTGCTTTCTTACTGTCTGCTCTTTTATGAATAATTTCTGCAGCGGTTTTCCCTGTAATCGCCCAATGCATCTTATTTTGAACGGTCTTAAAAAAAACAATACTCATTTCATTCGTTGGGTCATAGTCAACACTTGTGGCATAAATATCTGTAATTTTCTGATAAAAACGCCGTTCGGATGTTCGTATATCCTGAATACGCCTAATTAACTCATCATAATAATCAAACGGCTGGTTTGGATTCTTGAGCCGTTCATCATCTAAAACAAACCCCTTAACTATATATTCCCTTAAATGACGTGTTGCCCATTGCCTGAAATGAGTTGCTACCCTGGATTTAATACGATATCCAACAGATATGATCATGTCTAAGTTATAATAATCTACCTTCCTTTTGACTTGACGCTCACCCTCTTTTCGAACTATTAAGAAATCCTTAATAGTTGCATTCTTATTGAGCTCTTCCTCATCAAAGATGTTTTTAATATGCATATTGATATTCGGAACCGTTGTTTGAAATAGTTCTGCCATCAATTGCTGTGAAAGCCACACCGTTTCATCTTGGAATCTAACATCAATCTTAGTTTCACCTGTTTCGGTTTGGTAAATAATAAGCTGTGATTTATTTTTATCTCTATTAGCCATAAAGCGTTTTATCTCCATCTCCTGTTCTTTTTAAAATGCTCCCTCCGTCATTGCAAAGGACAAAGTCTCGCGACCCCGAACGCTTTCGGGGTCATTCTCCGACTTGATCGTGGAATCCAGATGTTTGTTGCGCAATGTCATTTCCATATTATTTTTCTCTAATTTGTCTGATAAAGATTTGACCCCCAAATCCGATGAGTCTCCCCTAGGTCCTTTCATTACTTTAAGTTTATCGACATACATACATATTATCCATGTTTGTGGAAAGGGAGATAAATTGTTCTTAGTTGAACCTGCATGGAATCTAGTACTCAACCGTCCTTCTACATGAATCCAACTACCTGGTTTGATCTTCTTAATCTTGTCGCGAAATTCATTGTCTCCGTATAGTGCGCAAGTCTGTCCTCCAACATACCCAGTGGACAGATAATATCGGTAGAGATATTTGGGACAGATTTTAAGAACTCCCTCTAATATGTGCATCTCTTTGTCAATTTCTTGGCATTTCGCTTGATTCTGCTGTGCTCCTGTCACATTGGTTAGAATGAAAGCGATACATAGCACATACATAATTATGTTTTTAATGCGTTTCATAAGTACTGTCTTTCACTGTTTAAGCTCATCCTTGACATTTTCTAGGTATTTACCAAGTTGAATCATCTGTTCGGTAGAGCAGAACAATAATGACACTGCTCCATGTTGAAACGAATAAGTTTGATAAATTCCTTTATGTCTTACAGGGGAATTCACAAACAGTAAACAAAGATCATTTTCTCGAAGGATAATCCGTTCATCTTTAGGCAGTATCCTTTTTGTCTTTGGACTTGTTGTGAGCACTGTGATTTCATTGTTGACTTTTAAATTGCCCTTAAGCACTTCAAGGATTTGAATCCGAGCTAATACCGCATCATAACCTTTAATCTTTTCCTCTATATCTGCGAACCCAGTGACCCTGCCAACCACAATATTCTGAGAACCATCGACAATATTTTTGAGAGAAACAGCTATTCTCTCGGCATTAGCGGGACAAATGGCAAACGAAATGATGAGGGCAAGAACTATCTGAATATTTGCAATCTTGTTTATGATATGACCTCCTGTAAACAGCTATTTTTTGTCAGGTGTATCAGTTGTTTGGAATTTGCCATTCGTATGTGTATATTATCTTTGTAGCTGCCATTTGTTTTGCTAGATTTCCATACTGCTTACATATTTAGCAAAAGAGGTTTGTTTGGGAATAGGCAGAGTAATTATTTTTTTGCTTTCCAATATCCACCTTTATCAGGACCAATTCTTTCAAGTAATCCTTTTTGTTTTAGTTTAGAGATGTTTTTCTCAACCGCTGTCGTACTAATGTCAAACTTTTTAGCGAGCTCTTTTGCTGTAATATATTTATCTTTCCTAATCCATGAAATAATTTCTATTTGATTTTCTCCCAACCTTTCTCCCAACCTTTCTCCCAACCTTTCAGTGACCTTCTCATCAATCTTTGTCATCTTTAGATATTCTCTACTCGGCTTAAAAACAACATAAAAATGCGTATCGGTGTATTCTATCTTTGGATAAGGCGCATTTTCTTTCTTGCAAATATCTCTCATTCTCTTCATGCCGGAACCAATTTTTTCGCCGAAATGAATACGAGAAAATAAATCTGCGACAAGATGATTTCTTCTAAAAATAGTTTTGCCTAAAACAAATTTCTTCGGCTTAACCCAGATATTCTCTATCTGGATTCTATCAGGAAAAAATTTTAATATGTTGTTGTGCCCATGTTCAAAATAATCTTTATGCATTACAGAATTTATAACTGCTTCTCTTATAGCTTCAAAGGAGTACTCATAAATATTTTCCCTCTGAGGTCTTCCTGTAATTCTATAAGCAACTTTTGCATACAGTTGAACAAAGTCCATAACCTGCTCAATAATTTCAAATAGACCGCCGGTTATTTCTTTTCTGTCAATTATATCCACACCTTCTTTGTCTTTGAAAAGCACCACTGTAAAGACCGACCATGGGATAAATTTTTGAGGTTCTTTAGCAAAGAATAGAATTCCAGCATTGTTAAGATAGATTTTTCCTTCTTGAGCCTCTTTTGCTCCTAAACTGCTAAGAATTTTTTCAGTAGGCAGCGTTTTGGAAAGACCTGCTAAATCTAAAAACTTATTTATTTTCTCTCTGCTAAAATCTCTTGGATAACTGAATTTTTTATTTATTAGTTCGTCAAATCTTACTTTTCCTTCTGATTTAAAGAAACTTAAAATTTCACTTCTGCTCATCTTTTGAGAATTCGCACCAATTCTTTTATAAAATCCAGATGAACACCTGTAAGGCTTATCCTCTCCTTCCTTTATTTTTATAATTAAAATATTCTCTAAAGATTTAATAGTAATTTTTATTGGTGGATCACAATTCCTAACAATATTCTGAATATCCGATTTCAACTTGTTTGTTATTTTCAGACCTTTAATTTCGCCCCCATCGGTTACTCCTAAAAGTATGCTTCCACCTGAAGAATTAGAAAAAGCAACAAAATCTTTTTCAACACTAGAAAAACCCTGCTTAAATTCCATGAAATATCCTTCGCCTTCCTTTAGAATCAGAGCAAGTTCTTTTTTATCCATTTTGATTTCCGCTTAATCTCTTAAATAATCTTTCAACATCTACATACTCTTCAACAAGGCTTTTGGCAGTTTTTATTTTCTCCATATCCGTCTCAGCTATCTTAACTACAAGGTCATGTATCAATGATGCAACTCCGTAAGTATCTATATTCACAGCAAGAACAGGTATAGTTGTCTTTTGTATGAGATTCATTACAGACTGGTGAATCTGCATCTTACCTGTTAATATGATTCCTGATATCCTGTGTTTTCTCTCTGTTCCAATAACTGAAGAACTCATGGCAGCAAGCACAATATCCTCTCTATCCGCAGGTGTAATTAACAGCACTCTCTCTCCAAAAAAGCCCAACGCATTATGGGGAGTCATTGCTCCTACTACAATCTTTTCAATTTGATTATCAAGAGATTCCCTGCCATTTATAAGCTTTGAAGGAATGCTTTCCATAACTTGTTTTATACTTGGCCATGTAAGGCGCTTTGTATACGGTATAGTTCCAAATAGCTCAATCCCCTTCTTTGCTAAACCTCTTTCAATATAATCCTTAATTTTATCCATTTTATCGGGTATTACTTTATTAATTACAACACCTACTAATTCTACTCCCTCTTTTTCAAACAAGGCTTTATTTAAAACAATCTCATCTATTGGACGTCCGATCCCGCCTACCGTTATTATCAGCACCTTTGCGCCCAGCAATTTTGCAACAGACCCATTTCCAAGATCAAAGACAGACCCTACACCGGCATGACCTGTTCCTTCAATCACCACCAGATCCTTTCCCTTTGAAACTTCCTTATAAGATTCCATAATAATGTTGGATAAAACCTGTTTCTTTCCATGATCTATATATTCTTCTGTAAAACCCCTCTCAACAGCTATTGGGCTTATATGCCGCAACTCTCCATCGCAATTACAACAACTCTTTATCAGCACAGCATCCTCATCAACTTTATATCCTTCAATCTCTACATATCGTTGACCAACAGGTTTCATAAATCCAATATTCTTGGCATACTGTTTAAATGCCATTATAAGACCAAGACTTACCAATGTTTTTCCGTCATTTTGTCTTGTAGCTGCAATAAATAATTTCTTTTCTTTAGACATAATATTCTATAAATATTTCCCTGCTATAATATCTAGTTTATCCTTTGCCTGTTTAGGGATAACGCTTCTATCTGTTATGATCGCATTAGAAAGTGCGTTAGCGCACTCGCACTTTCTCTCAGATGAAATCTCTTTAACAGCTGCTTTTATAATCTTCTTTGCATTCTCTGAATTTTTACTAAGATTCGCAATTATAGCATCAACGCTTACTATTTCTTCTGTCTCATGCCAACAATCATAATCAGTAACCATTGCCATTGCCCCGTAGCAGATCTCTGCTTCTCTTGCCAGTTTTGCTTCCAGTAGATTCGTCATCCCAATAACATCAAACCCCATTTTTCTATAAAAGAACGATTCTGCTTTTGTAGAAAACGCAGGGCCTTCCATATTCAGGTATGTTCCTCCGTTATGAACTGTCAGTCCAAATCCCTTCCCCGTCTCGTATAGTATCCTGCTCAAATCAGGGCAAACAGGATTAGCAAAACTAATATGAGCAACTATGCCATCTCCAAAAAAACTGCATTTACGAGCCTGACTGGTCCTATCAAAGAACTGGTCAGGAATAACAATATCCAGAGGATGAAGGTTGTCTTTAAGACTTCCAACAGCGCCAACAGAAATAATCCATTCCACACCGAGCTTTTTCATGCCGTAGATATTGGCGCAATAATTTATTTCGGAGGGCGAGAGTTTATGTCCTCTTCCATGCCTTGGAAGAAACACCACCTCTCTTTCAGAAAGAGTGCCTGTAATATACTTATCCGAAGGCTTCCCAAATAGAGTATCTATCTCAAGCTCATCTACATTTTTTAGCTCTTTCATATCATAGAGCCCGCTGCCACCAATAATACCTATTTTTGCCATATTAGACCCCCTATCTAAAAAATCCGAAATTCGAACATTGTCCCGTATTATGTCATATGGGGAATGAGCAATCAAGGCAATTTATGTTTACGCCACCCTGTCGTTGCCCATCGCAACCGCCTACTTTAGCTGGCAGTTATTGTAGGGGCAGCCCTTGCAGCTACCCGTTTGACCATGATAATTTTATTTATTTATTCAGCCTAACATTAATTATTAAACAGCCACTTCCAATTTAATATTACCATAGCTCAAGCTACCTAAGATCTCAATAAAAACATTCATAAAGAAAAAAGGGCGGAGGCAAGCCCTGCCCCTACAATATGAAAATTGGAGAATGACAAACAAGATTGCTTTATGCTTTATCCTTCCCACTCCCCAAACTCATTGATGGTGTTTCTTGAGTAAGCAATTTCATTTGATGAATTGCGATTTTATTTAGCTTTATCAAACGTTTATTTTGGGGAAGTTCTTCATTGATAAAAAGAGCATTCAAGTTTTCAAGATTTGATAAACATACCAGTTGAGCGACATTTGCATAATCGCGAATGTTTCCCTTCTTGTCGTGATTTTTTTCTCGCCACCCCCTGGCAGTCATGCCGAAAAGAGCAATATTTAAAACATCAGCTTCCGAGGCATAAAGAAGATTAATTTGATTTTTAGTCAACTCAGAGGGAATGAGATTTTCTTTAATGGCGTCTGTATGAATCCGATAATTAATTCTTACCAGATTACGTTTAATGTCCCAGCCGAGTTGTTTTTGTTCCGCTTCTTTTAGCCGTTGAAATTCCTTGATGAGATATATTTTAAACTCAGCACTAATCCACATTCCAAATTCAAAGGCAATATCCTTGTGAGCATATGTTCCTCCATATCTGCCGGCTTTTGCTATAAGTCCTATTGCATTGGTTTGGGCTGTCCATTCTTTCACGCTGATTTTATAACTGTTTAAACCTGACTGACTTTTAATTATGGCATATTCGCCATAATTAAAATTGGGATTATATAAGCGCTCCCATACCCCAAGAAACTCAACAGTGTTTCTGTTTCGAAGCCAGTCTGAAATAAAAAAATCTCCATCCTTTGCTTTCAGCATATCAGTAAGGGAGATATAGTCCTCATTATTCAACGAAATTATGTTTATATCCGTATTTTTAACATTTATTTTTCTTGTCATATTTTACACCCACTTTGTTATAGATTTTTAAATTCCCGCTGTCTCTTTGTGTAGTATGTCATCAATATTTTTAAAAGTTTGTTCAAACATATAAAAGTCCTTTTTAAAAAATATCCGCTATTTCAATAGTTTCCGCATTATACCCCACCATTCTCAATCCATAAAGAAAAAAGGGCGGAGGCAATGGAAATGGTAAGATACATCCTTACCCCCTAGGTGGAGGATACAAGGGACCCCATCCCGAAAGCTTTCGGGATGGGGTCAGGAAAATATTAATAGTATCTACGGGAATATTTAAGGAGATAAAGAAAGAAGCATCATG